>JACRFB010000029.1 GCA_016218045.1 Ignavibacteriota bacterium | reverse complement strand
TAAACTCGTATCTCTGGGTAGCAAACATCTCAAGGAAAAATACATCCTGGGTGCCAGTGCACCGAAAGACAACGCGTCGTGGACCGGTCCGTGGGACTGTGCCGAGTTCGCCTCCTGGCTCGTGTACCAGACTGCCGGCATTTTATACGGCTGCAGCAATCCGAAAGGCAATCCCGCAAACGCGGACGCCTACACAGGATTCTGGGCGCGCGATGCCAAGAAATTGGGGACAGTCATTACAGTGGCTGAAGCCGCCAACATCCCGGGTGCGGCTGTTCTTCGAGTCCCGAAACAGGGTGCCATCGGGCACATCGTGATCTCCGACGGCAGCGGCGGTACCGTGGAGGCGCATTCCACCAAACGCGGCGTCATCACATCAACCCTCGACGACCGCCGCTGGGATTACGGCATTCTAGTGCCCGGAATAACATATACACCAAAACGCGCCCAGGTTGAGGTCCAACCACCCAAGAGCACAATCTACCGTCTGCTGACACCCCCAATGGAAGGGGCGATGGTGAAGAGCATACAAACCGCCCTCAAAGCCGCCGGTTTCCACCCCGGCAAACTCGACGGAGTCTTCGGCTTAAAAACCCACGCCGCCGTTGTCGCGTTTCAGCTCAGCAAAGGACTCATCGCCGATGGCGAAGTAGGCCCCCTCACCGCGAAGGAGTTGCGGGTTGTGCTTACTTGAGGTGCGGGTCGGCTAGGAATTTATCGGCTCGTCTACCGTTTCCTCGCTCAGGAGGACTGCTGTACCACTCGCAGTGAGCATCAGCATGGTGCCCTTCAGCTCACCTAGATCGAGATCGATCGAGATGACGGCATTGGCGCCCAATTCGTGCGCCTTACGCTTGAGCTTCGCGAGTACGGTCTTTTGCATGTCCTCCAATGATTTCTCGTAGCCAGTCGCGCTTCCACCGAATGCATCAGCGATTCCTGCTCCGAAATCCTTGAACATGCCCAGGCCTTGCACCGACTGTGATGTGACAATGCCTATATATTTCAGGATGCAACGCCCTTCAATGCTCGGCGACGTTGTGAGAATGAGAGAATTATACGCGTTGTTGTCGAGAGGATTGACCTCTTTCGCTTTGCATTCCTCACAGAGCGTTTTACCCTTAACGTATTTCGAAATATAGAGCATTTTAACTGTTTTACCGCATTCTGGGCATTGTTTCTCGAACATGATTACTCCTCAGATGTTACCGTGATCGAAAAATGATCGGCCGCATGTAATCGCGCTCCACCCGGACGGCATTTTGCTCCGCTCTTCCCTGGGCTTCCTGTGCGCTACGGTATGCGTTGTGAGAATGTACCACACAATCTGGTAATTTCTGCTCCTTACTTTCACGGGATGCAGACAATGGTTGCCATGCTGAATTGTTTCTGCTTTGATGCTACAGCATGAACCTTACAAGCACACGGTGCAACGGGGCACTTAAACACCACCGCCGGGCTTGCGCCCGGTCGTGATGCAACTGAAGTAGGAGGTTGTATGCCGGTTCTTTATCTGGCCGTGCTGTCCGCCGGAACCGGAGCGGCGGAACTGAGTGCCGGTGAAACGAGATTGGGTGTGCAGCCGATGCCGGACTCTGCTTCACAATGTTGATGGTGAACGTGTTGTCACTTCCTCATGCATCGCCGATGTGGTCCTGATTGCCGATTCAGGTCTGTGGGTCCACTTCACTCAGCCACAGTATTGCATCTTCGAAAGAGGTGAAGGCCCGCATTCGGAATCCCCGGTTTTCGGAACAGAGTGTAAAGAACTTGGCATTGTCGAAGCTCTCGCCAGGACATAAAACCGCGGTCTTTCGGGAAAAGGCCGCGCGCAGTTTGCTCAGTTCCGCAGCCAGAAACCATAATTCTGAAACTGTCACGTGCAAATGCGCCTTTCGCGTATCCAGGAGGATTTCAATATCTCCTGGTTGCGAAGCTGCCGTCGCGATGGAAAGAAGACATTGTTTGGAATCCTCGAAATCGAATACCCCTTCGGGCGTCGCTCTGAGGAAATCCCTGGCGTGAATAACTCGAATATCGGTCGGCATGGCTGACTCCTCGTGGTGAGTGATCATGTTCACAAACACGATTAAGACCGGTGTTGCTCACTAAGGCGGCTTTTATATCGTTTTCAGTGTCCTCACGTTCATGAGTGGGACATATTGCCCGGAAATACATGGTGTGCGACACGTTGCCATGCGGAGCGGCCTTCGTCGATTGCCTCTTGTGCTCGGTGATAGTCAAGCAATCCGAGATGCGATAACCGCGGCATCACGGAGATCTCCGGCGGCTCACCAGCCATCCGGCTTCTCGAGATCCGTACCTGCATGATGTTGATGCTGGTTGCCAATACATCGAGGGTGGAGGGCATCCTGTGTTCGGAATCTGATTGCGCGGGAATAATGGCCGCGAGATTATTCTGCATTTTCTTGAACCAATTCGCGCTCTCCAGGACCGAGTCGTCGCGCGGGCCGGACTCGCGGTGAGAACGATTCAGGATATCGGAACTGAGATCGACAGCTATCACCACATCGGCACCCATGGCACGCGCAAGGGACACCGGCACTGGATTGACTAGCCCGCCGTCAACTACCACTTCGCCGTCCCAGAGTACAGGCGTAAAGAGCCCGGGCAGGGCTATGGAGGCCCGCACCGCATTAAGCGTCGAGCCATGCCGCATCCATACCTCCGCGCCTGAGTTGAGAGAGGTTGCCACCGCCGCAAATGTTGGTGTGAGCGTTTCGAGGGGCCGGTCCGCGAAGTGTTTGCGGAAAAACTCCATAAGCCGTTCCCCCTTGAGTAGGCCGCCGCTCAATCCCACGTCCATAAAAGCGATCACATCTTTGAAGCTCAAACCACACACCCACTGTTCGAAGCGATCCAGTTCTCCCGCAGCATACGCGGCTCCGACAAGCGCGCCGATGGACGTCCCACACACGACGTCGGGTCGTATTCCCGCCTGTTCCAATGCACGGATAACGCCAATGTGAGCCCACCCGCGTGCTGAACCACTGCCTAATGCAAGTCCGACTCTCATACGCCGCTGTTCCTTCATATCCGGCCTCTATTTCGTACGCCGAAATATAATTTCAAAACAGGTCACACACACAACGAAAAACTCCGGCCAGAACGCGGCCGGAGAGCCAGGTACACAACTGCCGGTGCACGTATCCAATGTATGCAGACCCACGTGCGAGTATGACTTTTACCGTCGCTTGGCCGTCACATTTTCAGAGCACAGTAATCCAACTCCGCTACAAGTCCCGAGCTTCCCACATCACAACCGGAGCGTCCCACGTCCGACACACCAAACGCCAAAGGAAGTAAACTCGTATCGGTGTCGACGACCGCCGCTGGGATTACGGCATTCTGGTGCCAGGTATAACAGATACACCCAAACGCGCCCAGGTTGAGGTCAGGCCGCCCGAGAGCACAATCTACCGTCCACTGACGCCCCCCAATGGAAGGGGCAGTGGTGAAGAGCATACAAACCGCCCTGAAAGCCGCCGGTTTCCACCCCGGCAAACTCGACGGAGTCTTCGGGCTTAAAACCCACGCCGCAGTCGTCGCGTTTCAGCTCAGAAAAGGACTTATTGCAGATGGAGAAGTAGGCCCCCTCACCGCGAAGGAGTTGCGGATCACGCTACCGTGAGGAGGGCGTGCGACGCCGATGATCGATGCCGTCCGTTGATTGGGCGACAACCGCAACAAAGCCGAAACAAGAAGCAGCGTGTTTGAAGTTGGCAAGGAGGTAACATTCAAGGTGTACCATGGCTATAGGAACAATACAATCATAATCAGGTGTTGACACCTATTGCGCACTGGGGTGAGTAATTCTACTTTGAGCGAAAGTAACATGCGGCGCGCGCTGTCTGAAGGTGATCGTCCGGGCAAACTGGTGATGTTTTATGTGGATAACGGCATGATCCAGTGACGGGACGATTTCGTGTCGGACCATCTACTTTGAAATTGGGAAAATAGATAAACAGCCCAATTAGGGCTATTGCTTCAAATATAGCGTTGTAACCAATTATCGGAGGAGAAATAATGGCAGGTGCGTTCACACACATGGCCCTGGTCGTGCAGGCGATAGATAGCATGCATGCCGGTGAGCTAAAGGACACCCTCAATGCCCACAACAATTGGGTTACGGCTGGCTCTGTGGGTCCGGACATGCCGTACCTCAGCTACCTGAATTTGCTCAAGCTTGGTAAGATAGAGACGAACTGGGCTGATATCATGCATTACCAGAATACCGGCGGTATCGTAAATCTAGGCCTCCGTACGCTTTCCATTACAAAAGGTAAGAAAAACTGGGAGCAGCAGGTGGCTTGGCTCTGCGGTTTCTCCTCACATCTGATTGCCGATGCTACTGTACATCCCGTTGTAGAGCTGATAGCCGGACCCTGCCAGGATGCGACCTCGATGGATGTGCATCATGAGTGCGAGAATTATCAGGATACCTTCATAATGAAAGATGTCATTGGAATTGACATCACGAAAGCCGAATACACGAACTTCTTACGGTCGTGCAAGGCGGATACGGCATTACCCGCTGTCATGAACTTCTGGGCAGAGCATGCACGCGTAGCCTGCCCTGTTTTCGGCAAACCTGATCCGGCCAGTTGGTTCGATTCATACACGGATCTCCTTGACACGGCTGATGCCGGCAATCTCATTTGGAAACATTTCAGGCACGCTTACAATTTCATGTACAAATCGCCCGCGGAACTTCGCAGAGACGAAGCATCCAAATGCAAGCGTTACTACGATGACGTACCACTCCCAGGAGGGAAACGTGGGGCATTCAAGGCCGATGTATTCGACCGTGCAGTGGATAACATCGTGAGGTACTGGGCTACATTTGAATCACCGTTGTTTCATTATTCGGGTCATCTCACACCAATTGCGGGTCTGCTCCCGGAGTGGAATCTCGATAACGGTGTTGATCCGCGCAACGCACAACAAAGCTGCTGGGGTTGAAACATGAAACCGCATCATCTCTATTCGTTTCTTCTCTGTATTATTCTACTGCAAGGTTGTTGTGGTAGCGCCAGTATCTGCGACCGAGGCACGTATCAGGAAACTTCGACAGCAATAATTCGGGCTCACGGGCTGGTAAACGCCAAGTTTCCGAGTGGGATTCCGGCAAATTTTGATGGCACCGCGTGGAAGGCCCTTCTCCAGGAGAAGGATCTGGCCATGTATTCCCTGGTCGAACCGTACGACGCTAAAATTAGCCCAGCCAACACAGGTTACGTACTCACGTTGAGCGAGAATGGGACCGATTTTGTCTTAGATTACTCATGCACAACAAAGATCGATTATTGGTTGTGTGAGGTAGACGTGAAGAAGGTTGCTTTGGTGGACCCGTGTAAATAGCCACTGTTATTGTCCTTTCTACCTCGTGTTTCTTTCACCACGACGCGCGGCAAGATCGTCTCAAGCAACCGTGTCTCAGACCTCACATTCGCAGTAACACGGTTGTAAGAATCTGTGACGAGTGAGCAGGTTGTAAACTGCAAATTTATGGCTCGGCATTCTCCCGCCATCGACCAGTCTTCTGGATCTTGAGAGGCCACAACGCGGCGTGGGCTACTGGTGCACGGGGCAGGTCACCCGCAGTGAACAACTCGGGATACAGTGCTAATTCAGGTCATTGTGGTCCAAACTCTTGAATCGCACCTGATCATACGGTTGACTTCTTGTCGCAATACGCATCAAGGCCGGCCTGTGCGATAAGTAATGCCACATATACGGCGAGGGGATACCAAACGTTTGCAGCCGTAAATCCTGAAGTCAGTATGGTGGTTGCGATGGTGGTTGGAACGGCCGCTTTGCCAATAACACTGTTCTTTAACTGTCCATAGGGACCGATCTTTTCGTCGCAAATAATTGATTTGAGCCGCTTTTTGAATTTCTTCAAGAACGTCCTTCCCACCTTGGCCGCAAGTTTTTTACCCTGATTGTTTTCAAGTAAGGCGCTCATATCCAGCACAATATTGCTCGAATTGAGCGAGATTCCTCGCGGCCCGCTTATATCGGCGAGGAAATCAGCATATCCCTGCCCAGTCTGGTCGCGGCGTCCGGCCTGCTTCATCTCGTTGACTATTTCAAGAAAGAGCGTCGGGTTGAGCCCGGCAATATCGTCCTGAGATCTGGAAGATAGATACTCGTCCATATCCCTGACAAGATAGCCCACCCCGGCTGTCAGTAGTTGTTTGTCTGCATGTGCGATGTCTGCTAAAATGGAGCGTATTTTCTTTTCGTTTACCAACATTGAATATTCCTCCAAAACTTTGGTGTAATCCTTTGTGGACTGCTGGGAACTTAAGAGTACTTTATTAACGCAAACCATCAGATTATTCGTAAGAATATCCTGAAAATCGCCCTTATTCGATAATATCGTCTGTTCCTCTGCAACCATCGCGAGCATATTAAAGAAACCACCGTAGATGCTTCGTTGAATACACTCGGTAAAGGCAGGGGAGAAGAAATTCTGTGTATCCAAGATATTACGCAAACCCTCGAGATCGATACAGCCAGACGAAATGCATTCTTCGAGAAGGTACTTATATGCTTCTGTGATAGCAGAAATACTGTTCATGTTAACATCGGCGGTAAATCTGAAAAATACGTTGTGCGGATGACAACGAATGGTCGTGAAGTAATGACCGTCGCTACCACGTCGCAAGCGTCCGCACGAAACGCACTTCGAGATTGGACGGATTGTTTGTGTCGCGGTTGCCTGCGAGCGGATATTTCAACTGGAGATACGTCCCATCACCAAATTGCACCCCGACCAGAAGATTTCCGACCATGCTGTTGTTCAAAAGAAGCGCGAGAGGTTCATGTTCAGCGCCGCGCACCCAGCCGAATTCGTTCTGATAAATCACAATCAGAGGGTGAAGCCAGGCAGCAAAGACGAAGCCGCACGTGGCGAAGCCGAGGGCTTCAGTCATGGTAGTGCTTGCGCTCTTCTTGCCGATCCATGCAAGAGACCCGAGCAACCCAAACCGTACTCCTAGTCGTAGATCTTCGCCGAAGCCAATCCGGCCCGTCACCTGAAGCCGACCTTCACCTCCTCCTGAAAGCAGGGCGTTCGCGATATTCTCTACTGTGGTCCCGGCCGCAGGCGCCTGCAGATCGAGGTGTACATTCAGCTCTGCCACACGGCTGCAGCCAAGATCCAGACTTCGATGGTAATCACCTGTCAGGACAGGTGTGAACATGTTTTCACCGTCCTGTGCTGCGGGTTTTGTGGCAATGTCGCCGCTAACCCTGAGGCCGGTTAGTGTGTCTCCCGACAAACGGTCTGCATACGCAAGCATTGCCTGACGGAACTCCGGTGAGGTGGATTTCTTCGCTTTGTCCCGCAGATCTGACGCCTTGTTTGCATCTTCTATTCGCCGCTTTAACACACGCATTGATTCTTTTGTAACAGAATCAGTGGTCTCTGCACCGATAATCGAGTCGATAAATGCCAGTTCCGAATGTGTAGACACCAAATCTGTTTTTCCGCTACTTGCAGGAGGAGCGACGAAAGACTGTATGTGCATCTGTGCAATGGTACTGTGCGAAGCAAACCCGATGGCGATGGAGAACATTGTTACTACGAAATATGATCTTGGCGAGGGCACCTGGGAAATCCTTATAAATGGGGTGAAGGATGGTGGGGAAGCGAAGAAATCGCGATGTGAACACCTGTAATCAGGGATTGTTAAGCCACCAAGTACGTTCTTGCCACCATGTTGTGGTAAGGGGGTGTTCACCCTCACTATTGCTGAATCAGCAGATCGTGACCTTGATCTGCTCGGCGATGGGTATATGATACGGGAATAAGGTGCGGGGAGGATGGAGAAGAACTTACGTATCCCTCGTTCTCTCCGAAATAGGTGTTCCCACCCGTTTTTGTAGTACGGGATACAGGATTCACACTCGAAAACACGTGCTACCACGTGTTGCACGCGAAAATGAGGCATTTCATCTTGCGAAACACCAAGAGTCTGTCGAAAAAGTTCTTCAAGAAGTATGACGGGAAAGAAGATGTATGAAAAGGAATATAACTGTGCGGAAAAGTTGAAATCGTAGGAGGCCTACATGCCGTATCTCGATACTCTACTCGCCTACGCTGTGACAATGCTCGCCGTGGCGACTGTTGTGACACAGCTCGTTCGCCTGATACAGAAACTGTTGAGTGTGAGGCAGGATCAATTTGGCAAGCTCCTGCATGACTTCTATGGACAGGATTTGAAACCCGTGATGGAACGTGAGATGAAACGCGTCCGAAGTATTGCGGCTGCCAGTGCTGCAACTTTGCCTGCGGACAGTGACATCGCGGCGTCCTTGACCGCCCTCATGAGCCGCATTCAGAGCCGTACAACGGACATCTCCACCGAAGCCCTCCTGACAGAGATACGACGTACAACAGTTGGAACTGAGATTAGCGCTGAACTAAAAGCCGAGGTGGACGAAATCATGGGTGAGTTGGGACGCCGGTGGGAGCAGATCGGGAAGATCTACACCGAGCGATTCCGCCGAAAATCGCAGTGTTCGTCCACTGTTGTCGCAATAATTCTCGCGTTTGTTCTGAATATCGATACTGTGCACATCGTGACCGAGTATTACACAGACACTGCTGCACGTGCTGTAGCCCTTGCATCGTTGGAGGATGTCGTTGCGCGGTATGAAAAAATCCCACCGGGCGACGCTGCGGACAGCATAACGTATCGGCAGCTCAGGAAGGAAATCGATGAAGTTCGTACGGGTGTCCAGTCGCTTGCAACCGCACCTGCGCCAATTGGGTGGTTGGTGTTTCCGTACAGCGGATTCGGTGCTGTCGCAGACACAGGTGGCTGGGCATTGGCGTGGCAGCTTTTTGTATGGCTCGTGGGTATACTTGCGACCGGTTTCCTGGCCGGCCTGGGTGCACCATTCTGGTACGATGTAGTGCTCGGAATTCGCAAAGCGACGGAGCAGGCACGCGGGGGGCGATAGTCGGCGCGCCGCGCAGAAAACACAGAATACGGCAGTACTACGCGGACAGGTACGGCAGGCGCTTTGACTGCGGCGGCAATTTTTGACAAAAATTCTGTCCGGGATCGCACCTGGAACTCATCAACACAGAGGCAACGACCATTATGGCAAAATCGCGTGCGAAGAAAAAAGTCGCTCCGGCTGGGACGGCGCGCAAGAAATCCGTGCACCGTTCGGGTTCCTCTATTTTGCGATCGATCAATGTTGAGGAATTCACAAGACGTCTTCGTGCCGATGTGCATTCGGAACGACGATTTGCGCTGTTTTTGGGAGCCGGGTGCTCGGTTACGTCAGGTATCCCTGCTGCGGCACAACTAGTGCGTGACCATTGGCTGCCACGGCTCCGTGACTTGAAGGCACCACACCGGGCAGATCTCGAACAATGGGCCAAAGAAGAAATTCCTGAATATGATTCAACCAAACCAGGCAGTTCGTACGGTGCAGTAATCGACAAGTTGTTTCTGACGCCAGAGGACAGGCAGAGAGAGATCGAGAATTGGTGTGACGGCAGGACACCCTCCTTCGGTTATGCGGTGCTCGCTCAGCTCGTCGCTCAATCCGGAGGTCGCTTCAACGTGGTGCTGACCACCAACTTCGACGATCTCGTCTCGGATGCATTGTACCTTTACACCGAAGCGAGGCCGCTGGTCATATCGCATGAATCTCTCGCGGGCTTCATTAGGCCCACGCGCATGAGACCTCTCGTGGTTAAGCTACATGGTGATCATCGGCTCTCACCGCAAAATACGGCATTGGAAATTGCAGACTTGAAAAAGGGGATCAGCAGGTCTACAGCGATGGTGCTGCATGATCGAGGGCTAATCTTCATGGGATACGGTGGTGCGGATGCAGGTATCCTGAAAATGTTGAACGACCTACCGCCGGAAGCACTACCATTCGGGTCGTATTGGGTGCATCCGTACGAGCCACAGGGTGCCGTGAGGGCGTGGTTGGTGGCACGTGGTGGTATCTGGGTGCGCAGTGGTTGGTTCGACGATGTCATGCTTCTCGTCCGAAACGAATTGGCCTTGCCACATCCAAACAGAGGACGATTTACCAGGATTTTCGACGAGTACCACACACGATTTCAGGAGGTTTCGAAATCGATTGAGAAAAAATCTATGGACGAATCCGGGGTGCAGGCTTTGCGGAAGGCCGTACGAGAAATCGAAGATCAGTTTACAGACTACTGGAAGGTGATCGTCGAAGCGGATAGGTTGGAAAATCATGATCCCGAGGCCGCTGATATGGTATACCGAGAGGGTATCGAGCAATTTCCACATGCAGCACCACTACTCGCGAATTATGCACTGTTCTTGGATAATTCAAGAAATGACTACGATAATGCAGAGTTGATGTTCAAACGAGCTTTGGATGCTGATCCCTATAGCGCCGTCATCCTGAACAACTATGCCGTGTTTATAAAAAATCGAAGGGGCGATCTCGACTCGGCAGAAAGACTCTACCTTCGAGCATTGGATGCGGACCCTACATATATCAGCGCCCTCTTTAATTACGCAACCTTCCTGCATGAGGTCCGAAAGGACTACACAGCAGCAGAAGGAATGTACAAGAGGGCATTGGATGCTGATCCGAAACACACCGATAATCTCGGGAATTATGCAGTGTTTCTCGAGATCATCAAGAGAGACTTCGAGGGGGCGGAGAAGATGTTTCAACGTGCTTTCGAGGCGGATCCTTCAGACCCAACCATTCTCGGGAACTACGCCATTTTTCTCCAGAACATTAGGAAGGACTACATCAGAGCGGAGGAACTGTACAACAAGGTACGCGCCATAAATCCTACAGATGTAAATATTGCTTCAAATCATGCCGGTTTGCTCCTCGCCTTAGGAAGGACCGACGGTCTCGAAAAACTCGCTGAAGCTGTGAAGCTTCTCGACTCCACAGATAAGCCAGTAGTAGAACTAGAATGCTCTTTCTACAGGTATGCGCATGGGCCAGTGGCAGATCAACTGACGGCCCTCCGCGACATTCGAACATTGATCGACAAGGGTGTCAGATCACCGGGCTGGGATTTGTCGCGGAATGTCGAACGCGCAATTCAGGACGGTCACACTGAAGCACCATGGTTGGGAAAACTGGCGGCGGTCATCAACGGCGATGCCGCGGAGGATGTCCTCGCTGATTGGCCGGCGTGGAATGAGGCGGCTTGACGTACTGTTGAGAAATATTTTCCCCTCGGTTATTCCTGCTGAGTACATTTAATACACCCACACATGGTTGTACATTATTCCGGAGCACGTAATGAACGCACCTGCAAAAATATCGACGGCTCTGCCAGAAGAGAGCATTCTGGTGGAACAAAATCAGAAGACACTCATCGGGGTATTGGCGAGCCACGATGATGTGGAACTGAACTACTCGTTGGCACGATTGCTCGAACAGATGTATCATGAGAGTCCGGAAAAGCTCGCGGGCTTTTCATTTCTATTCACAGGCGGAACCTTCCGTCGTGTCATCGAGGGGGACGCAACACATAAGCGGCCCGTGGCAAAGGAAACGAGAAACTTCCTGGAAAAACACTGCGGACTGACGTGTCTTCCAGATCGGACCGAGGGGGGCGTAACCGTACTCAGTTATTTCGTCGTACAACAGTTATGCAGCATTGTGTGGCCGTTTTTGACACCTCTTACAGCGCACTGGCTCAATCCCGAGAACCTTGCCCTGACTCGACTTTGCGACCAGTGGCACGTAAAGAGATTGATGAATCGCGGTTCAGTCGCGGAGTGGTTTGCGAAGGAAGGAGGGCTGGATGCGGATAGGAATCGGCAACCCGTACCCCCAATACTCCGACTGACTAAAAGAAACGTCGAACCGGTTCATAATACGATCATGGTTCGAAAATTCGACACGTGGCCATCCAAGCTATCGGATATGACCATCGCTTTGATCGCACACGATGCGATGAAGGAGAGAATGGTCGAATTCGCGATAGACCATGAACATGAACTCGACAAATTCGAACGCATTTTATCCACCGGAACCACAGGCCGCGAAGTGGCAGCCAACACACGAAACCTGTATAAAAAAATTGTGCGTTATCAGTCTGGGCCGAAAGGTGGCGACATAGAAATTGCAACAGAGATTCTCTATGGCGACTGCCATGCGGTAGTATTCTTTATCGATCCGTTGCACCCACACCCACACATCGAAGACATCCGGGTTGTTTTTGGAGCGTGTATGATACAGGACCACGTCAGGATGCTCACGAATGAGATGCAGGCACGTGAGTGGATGCAACGTGTTGTTCGTCCCTGTTGAAAAACTGTATTTCTGGCGGTTGCGAATTCACCGTGTGACCGATTCACCCCCACCCATTTCGCAGCACACGCAGGAAATTGTTTCCAAGGATGGCGTTGACTTCTGCGTGTTTGAGATGAATGCCGAGATAGGCGCGAAGACGGCTTATCGATGATATGTCTCGATAGTCGTCTGGTGTGTCAGTCATGCCATCGAAGTCGGTTCCGATAGCCACGTTGTCGTACGTACCGGTTCGCTCCTTGATGTACTCCATGGCGCGGAAAATATGCTCGATGCCAAAATCTGTGTCGGAATGTTTCTTCTCCGTGAGTCCGGCCAGCCAGTAGTTGAAGAATATTACTCCGATCACACCTCCTGACTCGGCTATGGCTTCGATATCCTCGTTGCTGGCGCAGAGATATCGGTAGGGGGAGTTTTTCCCCTGATTCCGAACGAATTCGGCCTCAACACCGACATGCGACATGATGAGGGGGCGTAAAGGTTTGCCCTCATCTCGTCGGGCACGGTTTAATGCGTAGACGTCGCGCCGTCCCTGGGGACTCGTGTGTGTCAGATCCACGATGATTCCCTGATCGAACATTTCGTTCACGAGCATTTTCCCTGCTGGCGGGAGACCCTGCTGCGCATCCACATCCCTGTCACGATCACGATAGGAATCTCGCATGAATCCGTCACGAACATCGGGAGGCAGCCCTTCGATGGGCATCGCGTATCCGTTGTCGAAAAAATGCGCGAGAGTGATGTAACACACCCCACGCTTTTTCAGCGTTCGTACGGCTTCTCGGATCTCATCCTGCGTAAGACCGCGACCCAGATGATGAGCGCCCTCAAGGGCATGGATCAGGATGCGATCACCCGCTTGTACCGCCTTCTCCAATGCCGGAAACGTGCGGGCAATCACGAGCCGTGCGCCCGCGCGGTTTGCTTCCTTCACCTTTGCTTCAAGCACGTCAAAACTTTCGAGCGTCTGTTCAAACACCGTTGTCTTGCTCTCAATCCGATCGAGCAGTTCCGGGAAAAAAATGGGTGCTAATGCCTTGACGAGGGCAGTGTATTCCTTCTTCACGTTGGAGAGGAATTGATCCTCCGGCACGTAGTGGGTCGCAACCAGAGCATTCACACCACCTGCTTCCATTTTCGGCACGGTGGACAGAACCCGGAAGATTTCGGTCTCGGGATTGTAGAATTTCATGAGCTTCAGAACACTCGCCGGGAGATTTGTTTCAAGAAGACTCACATTGAAAAGACAGGGTTTGTTGTACAAATATGTCTTGACAGGAAGGTGATTGTGTATATCGCAGACGAAGGACATATGCGGCTCCTGCTGTAAAGATGTGTCTGTGAGGTGGAATCAGGGAGATGGGTACATGCGACGAATGCGACGCTAGTACTGTCACTTCCCGCGAATAAGGCTCGTAGCATGTTCGAGGGAGAGGTTCATACGGGCATCAGCCGGCATGCTGACACATGCTCCTTCTCGAATGCAGGAATACACACGCACTGGATGCCCATGACGCCGGAATGTTTCCGCAAACCAGAGTGCACTCTGCCAGATGTGCTCCGGACTCGTGTTCCGCGTGTGAGCCCCGGATGCGAGATCGATTGATACCGAGTCATATGCCAACTGGCAGAATGCACTGCAGTACACGGCGTGGCCGGCACCGAGAGGGTTCTGTTCATTTTCTCTGCGAAAGAGATATGACAGCCATGTGCCTAGCAGGCCCGAGAAATCGTAACGGAGCGAGTCGACCTGCGGGTGTGTCGCACGCGCCAGAATCGCGTCGATCTCCGATTCATCGAGTGCGAAAACGATCAGAGCCACATTTGGCACACAATGCGGTTTCAACGGATCGTACTTTGCTGTGTTGTAATCATGCAGTGGCCGCGGACTGACGCCGTTTACCATGTGCAGATGACGTAGAGGTCCGGATATGTCGATGGTGCTCTCCCAGAGGATGGGCGACTCGGGGCCCTTCCCGCGAATGATTTGAGGATCCGCAGGCAGAACATCGTGCAGGAGAAAGCAGTGCGACCAATAGCTTGGCTGTTTGTCGATGCGGAGTATCGATTGTGCCTGGCGGATTGCATAACCGAGAAATCCGAATTCACCCGTCAACCCGATCGCTGCCCGGGCTCCACGTTTGAACGACTTACCGGGCGGGAGATCGAGTGCCGATTCATCCAAGGCATCGAGGTCTTGCCTGACGAAAGAATAGAACGCGGCATTATCCTTTGTCTTGAACAACGTGCTCACGTCCTGATGATGTGAACGGTCGCCGGATGAACTGCCGAAACGGAGGGAGATATTCTCTGATAGCATTTTCTTGCTCCTTATGTGTCACAGGATCATTGGAGGATGTACTTCGCACCCGGTTGGGGCGCAAAAATAAGGGAACCATCCGGCGCATAATATCTGATGGAAAACTCCACGCCGTTCTGCGTCTTGCGGAATGAGAGGACCGCGAAATTCTCCTTACCCCTTTCTCCTGCGTGAATGGTGTGATATTCGAGGAACTCCCCACGGTCGGAATATCCCGTGGTATCGAATTTCGTCGGTTGGTCGAAACTGCTGCGCGCGGATGGAAGCACTCCGAGTGCGGAGGAGATGCATTCGTAAACGACACCCCGACGCGTGCCTTCACGGTACCCTGGCAGTGTGGTCACATCCATCACGCCAAACGCCGAGTAATGTACATCACCTGTCAGGAGCAGAATATCGTGGGGAGCGGATACGATACCCTGCCACAATGCTGTGAAGTCTTCTTGATAATCTGCGAGTGACACATCGCCCATCATGTGCAGAAAACGCTGCCACCCTGGTGTGGGTCGCGTTACAAGTGAGTTTGCAATGGCAAGCACGCCCGGCCCTTGTAAGTTTCGCAACCATTTCAGGACTGCATCTCGATCTGTTGATCGAAGAAAATGTGCGTGTGGTTCATCGAAGCGCGAGCGCGCTGTACGAGTATCAAGCACAAAAAATTCAAGCGGAGGGACCGAAAACTTGAATGAAGGAGCACGTTGTGGGTTCAGGGGAAGCTGATACGTTTCTATCCCTTGTTGTGCAGCAACTTGAAGCGCATTTCGACGTGTATTGTTGTAGAGATATGGAAGCTGGATGTTGTTGTGCGGGTAGTCGTTCCAATAATCATGATCGTCAACAAGAACACCCGTGGGCGTTCGGGAAAGAAAGTGCTGATAGTCGGGATCACCCCACTGCTTAATGTACATGTCGCCAACATCTGGCGAATATTCCACCGGGATGCTCGCCGGTCCGAATACATCAATGTATATCTGATCACCGAGAAGAAAGCGCAATGCAATGTCGTGCAGTTTCGGAGGATAACCTTTCGGTAGCAATGCTCTAGCGGAAGAGTAGAACCAATAGCAACTTCCGACCGCGACTGAGAAATAGTCATTCGCCGCCAATTCTTGTGGGAGTGTCCGGCATACAACACTCGGGTGCACAGTCTCTTGAGCGGTATTGACGAATGTGGCTTCGTAGGTTGTTCCTGCTGTCAGTCCATCGAATTCGTACAATACTGCGGTAGGTTGACCCTGGAAGGAAAGCATCGTCCGTTTTGCCGCCTTGTCTCCGATGCGGCATTCAGGAGGTGCGGCCGTTGTCCATGCCAGCCAAAGTCGAACACTATTTTGTGTATGTATGCCTTGTACAACCATTATTCGTATCCTCGTGTGTTTCTGGGCAAAAAATGCACAGTTCGATCCACCACCGGTGCGAATTCCTGCGGACTTTCATCACACCACAGATCATACTTGGCGCGGTTGTTCCGCGCGGCGGCCTACCTGTGCTTCCAGGAATCGCGTCAAACCACCGGCAATGTACGTGCAGTTCGGGAACAGCAGTTTGAAACGCGCCTCTTCATCGTTGGACCACTGCACTACAGTTACGGTAGGCGGTTTTACACGAGCGGCATACGCCCGAATAAGAAGTGAACGGATAGCCAGATCCTCCGCGGGGAGGGAGTATCCTATTATATACCAGCGGTCTGCAGTCCGTAGGAATTCAAGTGCGCTCCGCCATACACTGAGGAGATTTGCATCACGGATTTCACGAACGAACGAGGGTGACACAATATGGACTTGGAGCCGTTCTTCCTCGTTACAGACACAGGTGTTATTCTCTGTAAGTGGCGGACGTTTCAGGGCTTGATGTACGATGCTCCCATATGGATTGAAGTACACATATCCGCATCTGGCGCACCTGAGCGTATCGAGCGATCCGTGTAACTTGTACATACGCAATAACGGAGAAGCGGGGCGTCTTCGCTCGAGGTTGGTAAAGGCGTCACGCCAATCGAAACCGAGATCCAAATCGTGGATTTCCTTGCGAACCCATGTATACAGTGCGCGCTCCAGCTCGATGTCATAGTTCGTGGTCACAACACCGACCTTATTGCGCTGGTTGCTCCCTCGGCTGCTTGCTTGTGCTCGAATCCACTGCACAAACGCACCTAATGTCCACTGTTCTTCCTCCGAAGTTTTCGTCGTTTTTTTTCGATACACATACCTCCCGAGAAGGACGTCGACGATCCCCTGTACGAGCAGGAATCGGAAGGAGCGCAACGCCTGCTCGTCACCGAAGGGCAGCGATTCACCGACGGAGAGCGAATAATCGACAAGCGAGAATACATCGGTGATCATGGGAAGCTCGCCGGCGGGGCATGTGTCGAACCCACCCAACATGGTGCGTAGATAGCCATGCAATTGCTCTCTGTCGGCAGCATTCTCGGCGGGCTTATTTATGTCCTGAAATAGAGTTCTTTTCAGAATGTCTTCCCGAATGGCAGGAAGTATCTCCGACGTGAGTGGGTAACCCACAGCCTTGCTCGCTCCGGCACCCGTAAAAATTGCAGTTTTCATGTTATTACCCGCACCTGATTTAGCTGTTGAGGCAGTTCGGTACATATGACGCGTCGTATTATCGCTGTACGCTCAGATGTTGCGAGGCGTATGAGGGGCAGCCACATAAACACATGCGTGCTCGCAGTATCGAGGATTTTGGTGCGGAAGAGAGGTGCGGGAAGGACAAACTGAACTTATCATACAGTCGCAGCCACGTCAATACGTGGTACTACGTGCTTTGGTGCTGCTTGATGGGTGCCACCAATGGATCAACAGATGCAGTATTCCGGGGTCGGCTAGTAACTCTATGTCCCTTCTGCAACGCTCCGACAACCGAAAGGGGAGTAACTGCGGAATTTTACCACGGATGCTCTTGCCATAAACACCACGGCCGGGCTTGCGCCCGGCCGTGATGCCACTCAAGTAGGAGGTTGTATGCCGGTTCTTTATCTGGCCGTGCTGTCCGCCGGAACCGGAGCGGCGGAACTGAGTGTCGATGTTGCGTGATTGGAGGTGCTGCCGCTGCCACTCGCAACGGTTCCACTGATGCCGTTTCCGTTGCTTGAAGTAGCGACGTTACCGTTGCCATTACCACTGGCTGCGGACTCGCCGTTGCCGCTCCCATTGCCGTTGCCGTTCCCATTGCCGTTGCCGTTCTCCTTGCGGTAGCGGATGGCGAGGGCCTTGGTGACGCGGAGGGCGCGGTAGGTGTCGTAGAAGAGGGGATCGGTGACGCGGTACAGCTCCATCACGGGATCCACTTCCTCGGTGAGCAGCTCGCGCACCTCGGCAAACAGTTGCCCGAGTGTGACGCGGCTCACGGTGCGCACGGAACGGCTGTGATCGCGGGTGCCGAGGGCTTGGATGAATCCGTCGAGGGCCGCGCGGTATTGTTGTACTTCACTCTCGGGTACGCCGTAGTCCGCCAGTCCGGACCCCGCCTCCACCAGTGAACGATGAAGGATCTCGGCGTGGAGAATCAGGTCCTCGTCGCGCATCAGCCGTACGCGGTAATCCGGCGTGCGTGCCAGGGCCAGGGTCTCGATCTGTCCGTGATGTTTCGCGAAGGCGTAGAGCGCGGACGATTTCACGCTGATCTGGTCGATCAGCGTGTCGCGCATGGTGTACTTGACCTCGGTCTTGCCGGTGGTGACGGTGGCGTGTTGTATCGCCATCGTTTCGATATCGGCCACTTTTACGGCCAGCGTTTGCGCCAACCGCTCGAGCGCGGGCACTTTGGCGACGAGGGCGGCGTTGTCGCGGAAATTGTCGCGCACGCCTTTGAACATCATCAGGGAATTGAGTTCACGATCTTTCATACTGGTACCCCAGAAAATTGTTGGGAGATTTTGTGGGAGCTGGCCAGCTCATACCCCTTGAACTCCTCAAACGGAAAAATGTTCCCGGATTTTTGCAACTTTTTTCATTGTTCCCGAAGCCGTGAAAAATGTTCCACCGAGCACAGCCGGGTTAGGCTCATTGGGGAAAAAATGCCGAAAAAACGGCGTAATGGGCGATAATCGAAGGAGCGTCTGGGAGAATCGGCGGGTTTTAGGTCCTGGAAGTCATCTCCAACAGAGCCGATTTGGTGCGGGAAGCAAAAATATTTTTCGATTTTTTTTCATTTCCCTCCTCGGTAAACGGGGTCAACGCAGAAATTTCACTCACGGTTCTTTCCTTCCTCCACGCGAAGTGGAAGCATCTTGGTTCGCGACCGGTCCAAGCTGGTCCGGGAGCCCCCCTACCTCACATGCCTCGAGGATATCTGTACACTGCGACCCGAGGAAGTGCCGATGGAAGACACACCTACATCAGGCAGGTCCGTGTGTAACCAGCTCCTCGACCCAGGACATTCCCGCCATGTATTCCTCTCATCGTCGGGATCGAGAGCACATTTCGTGCTGCCGACCCGCTATCCCTCGATCCACAATCCGCTTGTCAGCGGCGTACTCCCTCCGTACTTCAGGCGCCGACCCGGAACATTCCAGCCATCAACCCGGAACATTCCAGCCATCAACCCGGAACACCTCAGCCGTCGACCCGGAACACCGTTGACGATGGAACGGAACACCACCAATGGTGGAACAGTACACCTATGGTAGTGGAACAGAACACCAATGACGGTGTCCCGTAGCTTCGCGACCGTGTCCCGGAACACCATTGACGGTGTCCCGGCACACCGAAGTTGGCGCCCCGGGTGCTGCGACGATGTCCCGGAACACCTTTGTCGTGGTCCCGGAACACTGTTGCCGGTGGAACGGAACACCTGCGCCGGTGTCCCGCAACACCTTTACTGGTGGAACAGTACACCGTTGCCGGTGGAACAGAACACCAATGCCGGTGTCCCGTGGCATCGCGACCGTGTCCCGATACACCATTGACGGTGTCCCGTGGCTTCACGACCGTGTCTCGGCACACCATTGACGGTATCCCGGAACATTATTGATGGGGCTCCGGCCGGTATTTTCACTAATAATTGCACAATACGGGCTAAAAGCGGGAAAAACTGCAGAACGCACTATACCAGAACCATGCTCCCAGCCGCAGGGTCCGGCAGTGTTTCTGTTGTTGTCCGGCAATGCCCCTTTGTAACAACGCTACCGGACGCCGATTTTTCTACCTATGCCATGTTTTTCGAATAGTGTTGCAATTTATGTGAAATATTCGCAGTATTCGATGTGTTATTTGATAGTTGAGGAGTAGTGGCGTGCTGATCGAATTCAAAGTTGAGAATTTCCGCTCCATTCGCGAACAGCAGATTTTTAGTCTTGTGGCAGTGAACAGCGATACGTCAATCCCCGAGAATACCATACGTCCCGAACTGCCCGGAATCAGGAAGCTCCGCTTCCTGAAGGCCGCCGCACTGTACGGCGCAAATGCCGCCGGAAAAAGCAATATTCTTGAGGCGTTATTTTTCCTCAAAGACTTTGCAGTACGCGTGGCATTCGATCGCGCACAGGGAATCGGGACCGGTACGCAACCTTTCAAACTGCATACGGATTGGGTGCAACGGCCCAGCCGATTCGAAATAACATTCTCGAACGCGGGCATCCGATATGTGTACGGTCTTGCACTCACATCGGAACGCGTGGTAGAGGAGTACCTTGACGCCTATCCAAAGGGTCAGGCGCAGTACTGGTTCCGACGGCACTATGATGCTGATTCCGGTGTCATGACGTGGAGCAACTCCGACACACACTTCAGAGGCACACGAGAACTGATGGAAAAAACGCGCGACAACGTTTCGTTCCTATCGGTTGCCGCATTTTTTAACACCGAGAAGTTGTTGCCTGTATACACGTGGTTCAAGGAAGGCCTGCAGTTCATGGCTCTGGGTGCGGATTCATTATCCGATCCGTCAACAACTCTCACGTTGTATCAGGACGAGAAGTATAAGTCCCGGATTGTGCGACTTCTCAGTACTGCCGACACTGGGATAGTCGCAATGCGTGTGAATGTGAGGCCTGTTGATAATAACTCCAACGAGGGGAGGAGAATCATTTCAAGGGTGGCTGAGCAGGAAAATTTCTCCAGTGTTGTAAAAGCGGCAGTGCAGGAAATCATAATCGAATGCGGACACAGAGCGGCGGAGGACGGCTTCGTATCACTTTCAATGCCCGGCGAAGAATCCGACGGGACAGTCCGCTACTTCTCGCTTCTGGGGCCATTACTTCAAGCCATCGAGCAAGGGCGTTTGCTTATTATCGATGAACTGGATACGAGTTTGCATCCGTTGCTCGTGCGCGAAGTCCTGCGAATGGCGCAGTCCGAGGCGGTCAACAACACCGGCGCGCAATTAGTTTTCACAACACATAACCCACTGCTCCTGGATCTCACACTGCTGAGAAGGGATCAGATCTGGTTTGCTGAGAAAAACAGCGAAGGTGCAACCTCACTGTATCCGCTTACCGACTTCAAGCCCCGAAAAGACGAGGCGCTGACACGCGGATATCTCGTCGGCCGTTACGGTGGCATTCCCTTCATCCCGGAGGGACTGCGGCCGTGAGTGCGGCAAGGCGAGCGCAGAATGCCAACAAAGGTCTGCAACGAAGAAAAGCGCTGAGAGAGGCGAAACCTGCTTTCTTGATCGTCACTGAGGGAGAGAAGACGGAACCCAATTACTTCGTCGCACTTCGGCGCTTCCTCCGTATCCCGCGTGACCTGGTGCGAACCGAACATCCATCCGCCTCGGATCCAGTATCATTGCTGAATGCTGCAAAAAAGTTACGCGATGAGGCGCGGCGAACCGCACAGAGGCAAGAAGGAATTCACATTGATTTTGTGTGGCTTGTGTTTGATCGCGAGGGTCCGGGGAACGCGCGGACACAACAGGCCGCCACAGTTCGGGAGAAAGTTTCGGGTTCAGACATATCCATCGCTGAATCTGTCCCCTCATTCGAATTCTGGCTACTCCTTCACCACACCTATACAACACGCCAGTTCCATGATGCAAACGAGGTGGTGACTGAACTCAAGAAAAGCTGGCCCACATACACGAAAGACAGCACGCCTGATGAGGCCTTACTGCAGGCGATCCCAGATGCAGTTCAACGAGCAGCGGCGTGTCGGCAACATCACAAGAACGCAGGTGGAGACGGAAATCCGTCGACCGATGTGGATTTGCTGGTGCTCGAGATGAACGAGTCGGCCGCACACGACGCGAAGATCACACTGTAAAACTTTCCATAGGAGCACCTCCCATGAAACACCTCCGTTCGTATGTCTCTCTCGCTGGATTGTTCATTACGGTTCTGCTGAGCTGCGGACTGCTGCCCGGCTGCGGCGATGATAATCCCACGGATGCGCCGGGGACGGGCGACTATTTCCCGTTCTCGCGGAACTATGTGTGGACCTTCCGTACCAATATCTTCGCGGGGAGAGGTGTACCGGATACGACCTTCGAAATGAAAATCGATACGGCCACACATTACAACGGCCCAAAGAGTGTGTTCTGCTGGTGGTACTTTATCCGCTTCCCGGCCGTCTCCTCGAAGTGGTCGCACTTCTTCACGCTGCTCGACAGCGCAAACACGATTTATACCTGGGGCGATTACCCCTCCACAAGCACGCCCCCGACACCGCCGGGCTCCCTCGGGTGGAAACACCGCTATTCATCTTCCGAAGGCACACGGGAAACGATCACGATACAGGGAAAAACCTACGACGCCATCCGTGTCGATGCGGTCGGCGAGCAGAATGTGAAGATATCGTGGTGGTTCGCCGACGGGATCGGCCTCATCCGCGAATACAGCGATCGCGGAGGAAGCATCTTCACCGACGACTATTACGGCGATCCTGTGGAGATGAAGACGGAACTGGTTTCGTACACCAAGTAACGGCTGCCGCCCGCTTGGCGGGTGTGTACACTATCCTCGGAGCACGCGGGAAAACACAAAACCCTGTTTCCTGTTGCCCTCTCTTCACCTGAATGATTGGAGACGGCCCGGGCCGCGTGTGTGCCTCAGCCGCCAAACATTCGTACCACGGCCATCGTCGCCGAGAGGACAATGCCGTTCACACTGATGCGCACAAATCGCTTACCGAGTGTGAGTTTCCTGAATCCATCGCCTATCACCGCATACATAATAACGCTCAGTAAGTATGCGCTCCCCATATGCTTCTCGGATTCCGCAGCCGGGAGTACCTGCAGGACTAGCATGTAGGCCAACCAGTTGCCGAGAACGAGCAGCAGCAGGTCTACGAACCTGTAGATTATCTCACGCGTGGGAATGTACTGAAGTGTTGTGTCATGTGTCATTGCCACACTCCTCTGTGATGTAACACGCACCCTGTACCGGGCTCATCCGGCAGACCTTTCAAAAGTACGGCGAGACAGGTGCAGGCACAAGCGTCGCGTTACAGAAAAACAGGCACGGCTGCGTATGCAACCGTGCCTGCAGAGTCTTCGTGAGATGATGCCGTTCTATCGGGTACCGACCGGCATAGGACGTCCGTTCGTGCGGACTCCCTGCGCGATACTCACCGTCCCGCGGATGTTCGCCTCAGGATTCTTGATGCGATGTCCCGTGGCCTTCTCCCAGTGATTGATAATGGTGAGGAGGTCGGTCATGATGTTCTGTTCTGGAGTCGCAGGCGTGGGGACGGGAGGAATCAGACTCGAGATGATTGTTGTTATTCTGCTTGTATCATCCAGGATTCCACCTTCCTCCACTATCCTGAGTATGTTGGCTGTGGGGCCTGCCAATTCGAACAGGTCCTGCGTCTTGCCATGTGCCGGTATTCCGACCTTTATCCCAATTTTTCTCAACCGCTCGCCAATCGTACTCGATTGGCAGTTCAGAAATTGAACCACGGGAGTGTCATCGGAGATAATATACGTGAACCACGTTGTAATCAGCACAGCATTAAATTCTTCGCGCGACAGGTTCAAATCTGCATACGTATTGCCGCTCGTGGAGCCTCGGCGCGCTTGGAGCATTTCTTGGAGGTCCCGCGCCATCGAGGTGAGAGAATCGATATCGGTCGTGTTGACTCCGACGGCATTCCGAGCGTTGATGTATGCCTGCCAGACTTCAGAGATATATTTCTCGAACAGCACGATGAACTGTTGGTTCCCTGCCTTGGCCTTCTCATACGGTAACATGCTTCCACTTGGTGAATTGATATCACCGAAGGAAAGATCCATGCCAAACAGGCGCCAATAGGCATTTCGCCTAACCGCATCAAAGCTAGGTCTGAGCTTGCTCCTGACGTTCGCAACGCGTAACACGTCATTTCTGAAGAAAAGCTGCTCGGAAGTGTGTATCCAGTTGAAGACCTGGGAGTTTTCCGCAATCCCAAATTCCTCATCACGGAGATAGCGTTCGATAAACCGCTCGAAGATCTGCAGAATTCTTGTATTCTCTGCCAAGTACGCGTATATCAGGTGATATGTGCTCGACCGCACAAATCCGGTGTAACGATTCTGACCCGGTCCGACCCCCACATTCCACGGTTGGCGCCCATTGGAATCGTAGTGCACTTGGTCGTCGATATCAAACCAGTGCTGGCGGATGATTTCATCATAATCGTCCGGGTTCCGATGGGAACAGAAGTCCATTTTCTCATTCAGTCCATAACTGTACACCGGATCCAAGGTTGACCCTACCATTGTAGGATTACCGGGCACCGGTAGCATTGGAAGATTCAGAGGGGCATGCGATCCCACATAGATCAGATTATCGAGAATATCCATGGTTGTTCTCAGCTTCTGGTTTTAGGAAAATGAAGTTCAGTGCCGCTTTCTTGGGGGTGTATAGCCAGTTTTGGGTTTCGCCGGTCTGATTGTAATAACTCCTCTTCGTGCGGCGCCACTTATGACCTCTTGAACCGGACGCGGATCGGATTTGCTTTCATCGATCAATTTTTTCAGCTCACTCATTATCTCCTTATAACGGAGCTGTATAATCTGATCCTGATCTACAATATCATCCTTACGGCCCTTCTTTTGTGTCGAGTCGCGTCCTGGAAAGTCCATTAAATGTTTCAGAAGATCAATAATGCTCTTGCCAACTTGATTCGATTCATCCGCGACCCGGTTAAGATTCGCGATGGCAGTAGTAACATCAATTTTGGGATTGACGAGCACTGACTCCTGCAGCTTGTATCTTGAGAGGAGCTTAGAATAATCTGTGACGTGCTGTTTCAATTTATCCAAAAGGTCTATGTCGGAGTGTGGACATTCCTCCGGCATCCGCTTTACTTGATCCAGCAAGCTTTGATAATCGAGTACCATGATTTGCTCCTTGCGATATTCAGAACTGTTCTAGTTCACTTCCACTGCAAATCCCAGCCGTGTCATCCACGCGGCCTGGGTTGTATACTGCGCCGCGATGTCGCCTTCACCCAGTGCGATCTTGTATCCGTTCAGCGCCAGGAGTTTGATACACTCCTTCCACACCCACGCGTGCGAGGTGAAGAGTGATGGACCGGCTATGTACTCGAGCTTCTGCAGTGCGGCGGGTGAAACGGCTGCAGGATCTAGCAGCGCGGCGAGGGACCGCCCGTGAAAGGCCCTGTACGAATTCTGCAGTACGATGCGCACCACATCCGGGAGCAGGGGAATACACTTGCGAATCAAACCGACGGAAGGGAAGCCGACGAGTTCGAGATCGTAATCGTTCCTGAATGCAATGTCCATCTCGTCCCACGGACCGCTTCCGTAGAACTGTCTGCACATGGCCGTGCCGAGAAGCACACGGATGTAACTGATGGGATGGGGATCGTGTACACGGTAGGCGAACACCGACTGCGGCGGGCCGCTCACCACGTCGTGTAACGCCGCCACCGCCGCGTAGCCCGTGTGGACAAAGGCGAAGGCGTCGGCTGCGATTTCACTGCTCCACGACGCAAAGGCACTCGCCACAACCGGATCGCGCGACAATCCAGCGGCGAGGGCGCGCGCAAGTTCGTCGTTCCAGTCGAGCGTGTGCGCTACCTGATGCCCGGTTTCGTGAATGATGGCGGTGGGGCGGAACAGGTTGTGCTGTGTCACCTTGATGGCCGCGACGGAGCTGACATTGCCGTCCCACAGGCGCAGGCCGGCCTTCAGGATCGACGCACCCACACCCTTATCGATGTATGTAAGAACAGTCGGTGTGGACCGCCCGAGGGGTTGCAGCACCTGCTGCATGCTGCGGACACAGAGGATGTCGCAGGCGCGCAGCAGCGCGGCGACGCTGGCGGTGGTGCGCGAGTTCACGGCGTCGGTGTAGAAATGAATCGTCTCCTCGGCCTTCAGATACACGTCGCGCAGCAGCGTGACCTCGCGCTTCACACGGCGCAGTGCTGCGTCGTCGGATGCACTGTCAAGATCGCGAGAGACACGCTGCGCGGACTCGAGCACGGTGTCGATACTCCTCTGCAGGGACGCCCGCAGCAGCACGCCCATCTGATGGTCGATGCCATGCCACGCCGTGCCCGACGCAAGGTGTTCGAGCGACGCGAGGCGTGAGGCCGCCTGCCGCCAGTGTATCACCTGTCTGCGGAGCGAGGTCCGGACGGACCGCGATGTCCTGAGCTGCGTGGGCATGGGTGGTCGTGTCAGTCGAAATGTTTGCCGGCGGAAATCTTCACTTCGGGTGCAGGCAGACTCGGCAGCACCAGGTCCGCAATATTGCCGACCGAGAGACGGCCCTTGATTGCGTTGATGATCGCGCTGATGGCCGCCATTCCCGGCACGTTGAACCAGATGATCTTGACGGTGACGCCGTCCATGGGTGATGCCTGTGCCGCGAGGAATTCCTTCTCGCGCGCCTTGAAGTAGTTTAGCACCGCATTGTAGGCGGCATCGGCGATGACGGTGACAAGTTTCTCGACGAGTTTCTGCAGGAGCTCCTTGCCCGCGTTGAGCGCAAGTCCGCCCACCGCCGAACCGATCGACGCAAGCGAGAACTGGTCCTGTGTCACGGTGTAATTCTCGAGGTACATCTCGGGCATCGTCTCGTGTATGATTTTCACCTTGCTGCCTACATTCTTGATCAACAGATTCTGCAGCACGGTTCGGATGCTGTAACGGATGCTGATGAACGCTCCGGCATAGTCCTTCGCGTTCAACTTCTCGGCCACTGTCAGGGCGTCCTGCTCGCTGAAATAGTAGTTGAAGCGGATTTCGGAGCGGACAAAGTTGATGACTCCCTGCACATCGCTCGAGTTGGGCACGCGCGGCGCCAATCCACCCGTGTGCGGCTGTGACGGCACACCCTTGCCGGCACCGGCTGCTGTTGCCCGGGCGCCTTGCGGCCGTGTGGCGACAGGCACCACGCGCAGTTTCGCTCCCGCGATTTCGAGGAAATAGAAACGTTGTCCCACGGCGATGCGATGCCGCACGGTGGTGAAGGGCACACGGAAATCGCGCCCGAGCCGGGGCTCGCGCAGCAGAGCGGTGGCCGCTTGCACGGTGAGCGGATGCAACTGCCGGTAGGCAAATCGTCCGGAGCCGCGCAGGCCCGGCACCTTTTCGAACTTCGCGATGTGATACAGCTTGGTGCCCGGTATGGCCTCGTAGATATGCACGCGCGCCTGTACCGGCTTCGCGGGATCCATGCCGAGTTTGTCGCGCAGATAGTGCGAGAGCGGCAGGCCGCGGAATGTGCGCAGAGTGGAGGTGATGCGGTGATCCAGTGTCACATCGAACACGCGCGCGTATTTCTTGTAGCAGTGTTTGTGTCCGTACCGCGGCATCATGACCCACGCACCGTTGTCCTGCGTGAGCCGCTTGTGCGCCTTGAGGTGCTGCTGCGGGAAGTTGTTGGCCGCCGCCTGCTCGAAGGCCTCGAGTGTCTCGGCCGTGAGCGCCTCCTGGTCGTTCAGCGTCTCCTCGCTCAGCATGCCGAGATTCTGTATTGTCTCCTGCACGGTGTTCGCGATGGCCTCATACGCGAGGTCGCTGCGGTTGCGTTCGGCCGTTTCGAAACCGATGGCCGACATACCGACATCGATGATGCTTGCAGCGAGCGGCTTGGCCACCTGTTCGGGTACATACTTCGCGACGAGTTTCGCGAGAAGACCCGCGAGGAAATTGATGACCTTCTGCCTGCCGATGATGTTCAGCGCAATCTTGATGACCGGCTGCAGGGCCATGATGGCCGCAGGGATGAATCGTTCGATTGCAGGCGCGGGACTCTGCCCGGGCTGAAGTTCCTGTAGTTCGCTGATGAATCGCTGCCGCGCAGCGTCGAGTGCGGGAATGCCTGCTTCGGCGGCGGGATCCTCGCGCTGCATCGTGTCGATGGAGGATTCATACTCCATGACAAAATCCTCCGCCTCCGCCTCGCCCGGTGCGAAGAGCAGGTTCGCCATCTGCACATCGAACTCGGCCTGCAGCGATTCGAGTTGGGCGGCGGCCGGAATTTCGTCCTCAGTCTCCTTTGCAGCCATGCCCGCCATGTTGAGCAGCTTGCCCGCGAGCGTTCGCGCATAGGGTTGCAGATTGGCGGGGAGTTTGCCGATGGCAAATTTCAGCACCTTGTCGAGAAGAGGCTTGATAAGCCCCTTCAGCTTGTTGAGAATCATGCCGATGGGCAGAATTTTCCCGACAGCCGCAACGCCCTTTTTGGCCAGATCGATGCCTTTCTTGACAACGGATTTGACCTTTTTCAATATGCCGCCGAAGAACTGCTCCTGCGCGGGCGAGAGTGTGCTCTCCCATTCATATGTTTCGAAGAAATTCTCGATTTCCGCATCGGTCAGATCCTCGAAGTTGTTCCCCGAGAACTGACTCGACGCACGGTCGAACATGCGGTTCGATTCCTGGAGCAGAGCCTCGAAGTACTGATGCGCCTCCTGGGTCGCGTACGGGACGAAGCGGTCGCCCATCGCGGTCTCGTTCGAGACCTTGCTCGACCACGTGTCTTCCAACTCCTGGGCCATTTCGTAGAGCTGTTCCTCGAACTCCTCGCTCTGCAGCTCCCCGAGCAGATTCACGATCTCGCCCGCGACAGGTGATACCGTCATCTGTCCCACGAGCGGCGCCTCGAAGGTCATGGCAAAAGGACTCTCGTATTCCGGGGAGTACTGATCGGTATGATAGTGCTCCGCTTCGGCAGACTGATCCGCCTCGCGCATGGTTGTGTCCGCGAAAGGCGTTTCGTATTCCGCAAGAACGCTGGTGTAGCCGTCGAATGATTGCCTATCCATGTCTGTTGCCCAGTGGTTCGTTCAGGAAGTATTGTCGTTCGCAACATAGAATC
This sequence comes from Ignavibacteriota bacterium, assembly GCA_016218045.1. Classification (NCBI taxonomy): domain Bacteria; kingdom Pseudomonadati; phylum Ignavibacteriota; species Ignavibacteriota bacterium. The sequence continues at coordinate 31,092 of JACRFB010000029.1, read as the reverse complement.
CTGTCGCATTGTATATCAATCCCCCGAAAGGGGGATTTATCATTGGCAATAGGCATGCGTATCTGTTATTTATCGAAGAAGGTCTGATGATAATACGAAACGAGAGCGGCGGTATTACGTGCGCCGGTTTTTGCCAGGATGTTCTTTCGATGTGACTTTACTGTTTCATAGCTGATAAATAGTGTATCGGCTATCTCCTGATTGGTCAGACCGTTCATTATGTGTCCGAGCACCTCAATTTCTCTGAGGCTGAGCTTGTGGGGATGCACCGTTCCCGGACGCTCCAGTTTACTGCGTATGATATCCTCCGCGGCCTCCGCGTCTGTAACTTCGATGTTCAGGTCGAGATGTAACGCCGTCCCCAGAAAGCGCACTGCGGCGAGTACGTCCTGCAGTCGACGGAGCAAAACATCCTCGTTCTCCTGCGACCACTCGTCCGCCGAGAAAAATTCGATGACCTGCCCTCGCAGCAGGTCATCGGTACGCATACGTATGGAAAGAGTAAGCGGCATACTTCCCGGGGCTGCACGCATACAGTCACCCGGTGCCTTTCGGGAAAAAGTATATATATATCAGTGATCGCGCGGTGCGTCACACACCGCTGACAACGCGAGCGAAGGTGCGCTATTCCATTCGGGGTTTGTTGTAGAATGAGAGGACCGGTATATCGACGACGAGTCCCAGACTCACGCGCAACGCGTGGTCGGTGCGATATTCGTTTGCGAGAGAGGTGACTTTGTGCAGCGGTGGACTCACCTGGATGCCTGCATGTACCGAGATGGGCAGGGATGGTATGCCGTACGAGAGGAAGAGTCCGGGCGACACGATATCCCTCAGTTGCACGGTGGGGATGGATTGTGTGGTGTCGTCGCCGAAGCGGTATGCCGTCACGGCGCCGAGATCGATTAGCGAGACAAACAGGCTGAAAGATCCGGCCCTGCAGCTTGTGCTGAAAGAAAGACCGGCGGGAGCTGTGATGCCCCAGGTGTTGAATTTCCCGGCTGTTTCTGTTTTCGGGCGCCATTCCATGCCGGTGAAAGGACCGAGATACGCATTCAACGATACATCGAAGAGCGCATGTCGCTTCATCGAAGCGCTGCCGGGCGGCAACGCTGCCGCTTCAATGGCGCGTTGTACATCGTCGGAGTTTTTCGCCTCGGCGACCGCAGCCATGAATGTACCGTACTGCATCAGAAAGGACTGAATGCACCGCGATTTTTTCAAGGTGTCCTGTACCTGCTCTGGATCCGTCGGATCGAGGGTGAAGGCGGTAGTATACAGCGAATGGAGGTGGAGTATGGCCGCACCGTAGCTGCCCCGGTCAATCGCTTGGGCGAGCTGTACTGCATCCCGGAGATACGTAATGAAGGCGGCGTATTCTTTAGGAATGATCCCGCCCGTGCGTTGCTTCAGGATGGGGAGTGAGAACATTTTCTCGGAGTATTCAAGGAGGTTGACCACGGAACCGGAGAGAGCGAGGTATGCGTTCAACTTCACCGTGCGCGAATCCGTATCCGAGCTCCTCTCCACATTATTCTCGACTGCGCGGACAATTTCTCCCATTCCCCGTAGATACTCGATCCATGTTTCCGCGGCGGTGCTTGTTCGTGCCGCGTCTTCCAAAAGACGCTGCATTGTTTCGCCCTGTGCAAACCGTATCCCGTCCGACCTTTGCCAGACAAGTCCGAGGTATATTTTGAACGCAGTGCGGTCCTTCAGTAGTCGATTCAATTCACTCCGCTCGATCCAATACTCCGTGCCGCCGCTGCCGCGCATGGATTCCGACAGGACCTGCATTGTTCGGACACCGGCAGCAATGTCCTGATTCTCGACATCGGACAAATTCGAAACATCGAACTTTTCCAGAATGATGGCTGGATGCGTTTTTGAATGAAATCCAGCCCCGAGTTCAAGCGCCGTGAGGAGAACTGCGCGCAAGCCCCGGTGCTGCTGGAAGAATTCATCGTAGCGTGGATCACGAACAACAAGAGGAAGTCGATCGATCAGTGTGGAGAGATCCGATACAAAAGATTCGCGCAGGACGTTCAGGTACGCACTAAAGAGATACACGTTCTGTCCGATACTTCTCAGCGCCTCGTGCGTGCGCGGAAACAATGTGCGTGCATCCTTGTACGCGGGATCTTCGAGCAGATCTACAAAACGTTCAAAGAATGCGGTGCTTAATTCCTGCCTGGTTCGCTCCACAAGAAACTTCGCGAAGCCGTCGGCAAATTGCGTGACGTCGACAGAACCGAGACCGGACGCAAGCGACCTGCCGCCGGAGGCGAAGGAGGTTTGTGAATCCGATTCGCCGACAAAGTCCGGGAAGAACGACCGAATTGGCTGGTTCGTGTCGTATTTCATGTATTGCCGAACAACACTTTCGACCGACTTTTGCGACTTCGGATCAGGGAGATAGCGGTTCAGTTTGTCCCAGCACTCCTTCCAGTCATCGCTTTTCTCACCACCCGGATCGTTGACGATAAATTTCCCATCACTCCCCACAAGGTGCGCAGAGAGAAATAGCGCATCCTGTGCGGCGTGTTGCGCGCGGATGCATAATGGGAGCAAGAGAACAAAGCCAAGCGTGATCGACAGTCGTTGTATCATCAATGTACCTTCTCGATTTTAAATGAGCCGTGAGAGCGCGGCCGTCGGCTGTATGAGCCCGTGGCCTGTGGATGTATCGGTGCCGGGTGTTGCAAGGTCAAGGCAACTGGATAGCAGGGCTTGTTGGCAGCGAGCGGCACGATCGACCCGTCCCGTTGCGGAGGACACAGCGGACAAAAGAAGGGCGAGCACACCGGCGGCATACGCAGTAGCCATGCTCGTGCCACTCATCGTGGTAGTGCCTTGACCCAAGGCGGTGGAGATGATCTCCGAGCCAGGCGCGAGCAACTGCACTGCTGGACTTTCAGCGGACATGGTATCCTTCAGTAGGTGCCGATCCACCGATCCGACTCCGAGGCACCCTGGATACGAGGCCGGATATACCGCGTTGATAAAAGCGCCGCTGTTGCCTATTGCGGTGAGTATGGGCACGCCCGCGGCTATCACATCTGTGCAGGCCTGGCGGACGAGTGCGTTATCACTGGGAGTCGACAAACTGAGCGAGATGAGGTCTGCGCCCGAGTCCACTACCCAGTATAATGCATCCGCGAGTATCTGAAAGTTGCTGCCTGTTCCGCCCTTTCTCCTCATGATTTTCCCAATGAGTAACTCACATCCAGGCGCCACACCGAGCACACTTTGTACACCTCGCCCAGCGATGATACCGGCGCAATGGGTTCCATGCCCATCCTCGTCCGCGCCATCGCCGGATGTGTCGATGAAATCGCGCACTGCAGTTGCAGGCAGTGCGTCTTGCAGATCCGGGTGCGCGCGGTTGATTCCGCTATCGAGTATTGCAACGCGAATACCCGCACCACGGACGCCTCTCTCCCAGATGGAACTGATGCCAAAATCCCGCAACCACCAAGGCAACGCCGGGCTACCCGGAGGAACCTGCGTATCCACACCTCCGCCCCAGATCCAGAGATCTGATTCGGCTAGTTGATACCAACGACTGACGCCCTGCACCAATTCGCCGTGGTCGGTCATGCCCGCGAACGCGAGAGTTTCCCCTTTCGGCACAACACGGACAACAGGGGCGCGCAGATTCGGCGCACCGCGTCGTAGCCGCATGGTTGTCGTTGTGCGAAGCGTGCCCTGCGCGTGCTCGACAGAGGCCGCAGGCACGGCACCGAGGCGTGCACCGGCGATAAGAATCAATCGCTCCAGATCCACCTTGGTCCCTGGACAACTTTTGACCGAATAGATTTCCCTGTGCCCGATGATATGCGCCCGGTCGACAGGGATGTTCCATCGCGTACAGATATCGGCGACAAGCGCAGCGCTGGCCTCGTACATTGCATCGGTCCACTCCGAGTCTGCAGACCCCTCGTGCTCTATGCCGATGGTGTAGAAATTGGGATTGACATAGCCGCCACCGGGTGCCGGGTGCAGTCCGCCCCATGTTGGTCCGTGAACACGCCCCGCATGCCACGCCGTGTCGGCTTCCTGGACATAGCGGTGCACTGTGCCAGTGCGTCCGATGCCATAGTGTGCCGAAACTTTCGACTGAGGATTTCGGAACCAGGCATCGGTTCCAGGGAGCGTACCGGCCATAATGTGTATAACAACGGCTTCCGGCCTGTAGCCGCTGCGGGCGCGAGTGTAATGCGGGCTGGGAATGTCGATAATGGACATGGCTACCCCCGTGCTGCTATCGAATCGTCGAGTGCCTCGTCGTGCACAACTGGAGGGGTATCGCAGCTGCCGGCGGTTCGATTCAGAGTTTTATTCTCACCCAATTTCAACGCGGCATAGGTGCCTGAACTCAATCCGAGCAGGATAAGCACATTGTCGTCGAGGACGGGGAATACCGCTGTGGGGTCGGCGTTCCCAGCGAGGTGATAATGCACTTTCAGTAGGAACCAGATCCCGATCGCAACATTAAAAACAAGAGACTGGAAGCGGTGTATACTTACCCCGTCACCATCGGATAGAATATCGAGCAGAAACGAATCCCGTTCACAATCCTGACTGCGATTCCTCGTCTCCTTCGTAATGTCAGAGATATCGATGACACGTGCGGTGACAGTTGTTGCCGAGCTGATTCCTAGCAGAATGAGGGTGGACGAGTGAAGTGTGGGGATGCCCACGTCGCTGCCACTAAAAAAATCCACGAGTGCGCCAATAAAACCAGCCAGGACGATACTCGACCACCAGGCCAGCTGCACGCGGGAATAGCTGTGCGGCCGTTTCACCGCAGTGCTCGTATCCCGAAGAAGATTATACCGAAGATCCAGCACTATCACTACAGCGAGAAGAAGCAGGAGCGAAATCCAATACACAACAACAGAATACATCTGACCCTCCGGTTGTGATATCGCGAATAATGTGAACAGTTCCTCTCCCTTTTTGGAACTGTGAAGGTGCGACCATAGCCATAATGGGCTTGTGATGTACGAATATGGGTGGACCTTCACGTCTCCGCAATACGTGTCACCACGTACATACAATTACCCGTGTGGTAGCTGGGTAGCTGGGTAGCTGGGTAGCTGGGTAGATGGTAGATGGATCTGCTGGATGTGTGTGAGGAGGCAGGAGGAAGGAGGCAGGAGACTACTTCGCTACTTTGCTACTTGGCCACGTGAAACGTGGCAACGTGTCACGTGGCTACGAAACACACACGCAGCAGACCCCACCGCCTCACACCAACACCACCGCCCTCAGCAGACCCCACCCCGACCTGAGAAAAATTACGAGCCAAAATCCGTGGCCGGCGAGCAAGGGCGGATGCTTGTTTGAGACCCGCGGCCGCTTGCGGTCGCGGGGCGAGTTTGCATCCGCCGCGAGACGGCGCGAGATTTTGGCCGGAATTTTTCTACAGTCTTGAATTTTTCTTTGCTCCTTTCTTTTGTTTCAAGACAAAAGAAAGGAGGAGACATCCAGGAGATAACACTGCACAGTGTCTATGTGTCCGAGCTCATCAAACGATATGTGGGCTTGAATATCTGGAGCGAATCGAATCCATACATACACGAAGCATCACAAACATACCTTATTCCCGCGCATGCCGCAGAATGAGCCGCAGCAGCTCCCTGAGGTCCGCGCGAGCGGCTTCCGTATCGGGATGCGGCCAGCCGACCAACGTCCAGGACACCCACCCGGGTCTATTCTCCTGACGTATCTTGAGTCGATCCAGCAAGGGCCTGGCCTCCGCGCGCAGGGAGGGAAGTATCCGCCCGTCCTCGCCGCAGCGTGGACGCAGCACCAGGTTGTCACTGACGAAGAGCAGACTCGCGTTTTCACCAACGGGACTCACACGACGCACGCTGAAACTCGCCGGCCTCCCGCGCCTTCCCCAGATACACGTGAATCCTTCCTCACGAATAATATCGAGTATCATCCGCGGGTACACAACGCAGGCATGCCTGCGCGCCGTGTCCTCATCCACCTCGCCCGACACCCCGCCACGGATCGAATCCGCCGCCTCGCGAAGCAGACTCTCCTCGTCCCAAAAACCTTCATGGAGCTGCAGTCGTAATTTCTCCGCGCGTGATTCCACGGTATCCCCTTCGATACGCACAGGCACGCGGCCATCGTGGATATTCACCGGATCCACCTCCAGCAGTGAGAGCACGGCCGTGGATCGTGGAGCGGATGAATACGCCGACGGATCAATATCCGTCAGAAGCACGTCCGCCAGCCGAAGTCCGCAGCACGTCAGCACACTCGTCAGCCGCTGGGCGAAACCGTCGGGCAATTCCAGCACCAGCAGCACGAGGTGGAACACGCCCGAGCGCAGATGCGCCAGCACCCGTTTCCACATATCCTCACTGTCGGCCGCCAAGGAGGCGCCCCTGCCGGCGGTAAACGAGGACACGACGCCGGTGCGCATACATTCATCAAGAAAACGGCTGTACACATCCTGCCAGCGCACAGTTTCGGCGAGGCGCTGCACTTCCCAGACACACACCGCCGCATCGGCGACAAGCGCGTACTCCGCGGTCGATCGCAGGACCGCGGTGAAGACCGGGATCCCGTTGTTATCGAACATTATATTTTGTATCGAACACACATCCTCGAGAAACTCCGCCGGCTGCGCGTCGTGAAACACCTCGGTGATGTCGATCAGCTCCAGGCCGGGGAAGCGGTGAGCCAGGGTGCGAGCAACAAAGGCCGCTTCCTCGAGCAGCAGCAGTCCCAAAGCGCCGGACCGTGATTCAGCCGAACGCGGGTCCTGCAGCAGGCGCGAGGGTGGTGCTGTCCACGACAGCGGAATAATGCCGATCACGATTCCTCCACGTATGTGTAGACACAAGATCGAGGGTACGGGCCCAAGATCCGGTATCAGAGGGTGATACTTATTATCGTTGACGGACGGGCACTATGTACAACACTACCCGGGGCGGTTCGGGAGCCGACGAACAGTGTCGCCTATGTATCCAAAAACATGTTGCGTTTGGCAGTGACGATCACTAGGTTACATATCGGCAAATGGGGCTGACGTACGTACCGGATTCACTCGCCCGATCCTGACCGACCCGGAGCACCTTGCGCAATTGTCGGCTTCTGCAGACGGCAGCAACCATCCATCCATTGCGGATGCTGCACATAGAGTGTGAACCCACTCGCGACCTTTGTGTTCGGAGGTTTCATGAGTGCAACAGGGGAAGAGCTGCGCAGCGCCAACGCAGAGAAAATTTGTAACACCCGGTCGAGTGTCGCCGGGGAGACTGTGCGGGACGGTCTTCCACAGAACGGATCGGGAGGTGCCTTCGGATTTGATCCGGGAACCGATCGCAGCGCCGACGTCTGGCTCGACGTGTACAACCACATGCCCGTTGGTGTCTCACTCACCGACATGCAGGGCGGGCTGCATGTGAACGACACATTCTGCACAATGATGGGCTACTCTCGCCAGGAACTTTCCGGCAAGAAGTGGATCGATATCACACACCCCGACGATCACGCCGCCGACAGACTCAACATCGATATCCTTCTCGCAGGGAAGCAGACAACGCTACGGTGGGAAAAGCGCTACATCCACAAAGACGGACACGTCGTGTGGGTCGATCTGAGTACGACATTGCGGTACGATATCCACGGCACCCCGTTGCACTTTATAACGACCATCGTCGACATCAGCGCGAGGAAAACCGCCGAGGCAGCACTGCGAGAATCCGAACACAATTTTGCCGCATTGTTCCAGAACAGCCCGGTGGCAATGGCCATTACAGACATTAAGACCGGTCGCTTTGTGGAGGTCAACACGGCCTTTCTGCACGACAGTGAATATGAGCACGACGAAATCATAGACCGAACTGCGCTGGACCTTGGCGTGTATCCGCGCAGTCAGGATCGAGATCATCTGACCGCGTCGATATTGAATCAGGGCTCCGTTCACGGGATGGAACTCGAGTTCCGGCGCAAGCACGGGAGCACGATGCATGCATTGGTTTCATCCTGTATTATTCAGAGATCCGGCATGCCGTTTTTTCTCACCGCGATCGCGGACATCACAGAACAGAACCGCGCACTTCAAGCGCTCGTTGCTAGTGAATTGCAATTTCGTGCCGTTGAGGAAACCACTCCCGTTGCGTTATATATCTCGCGTCAGGCGGAAGAGGAACAACGAACGATCTATATCAATCCCGCATTTTCGCGGATGTTCGGGTACTCGATGGAAGAGATCCCCACGCTCGAAGAATGGTGGCAGCACGCGTATCCCGACTCGACCTACCGTACCCTCGTCGCGACGGAATGGGGAAGACGCATGCAGGTAACACAGGCGGCACACATTCCAGGTGAACCCTTCGAGACGACGGTCACATGCAGGGATGGAACCGAAAAGATCATCTCATGGTGGTTCGTCGATTACGGAGAGAGGCATTACAAGTTCGGGCTTGACCTTACGGCACAGGTGCACGCACGGGACGCACTGTCGCGTGTGGAAGGGAAATACCGCAAGCTGCACGAGAGTATGATCGACGGTTTTGTGTACGTGACCATGGACGGCAAAATCGTCGAGTGTAATGAGAGCTATGCCAACATCCTCGGATATTCGATGGACGAGGTGCTCGGGAAATCGTATCCCGAAATCACGCCCGAAACCTGGCATGTGTTCGAGAAAAATCTTGTGGAGAATCAGATACTTGTTCGCGGATTCTCCGACGTCTATGAAAAGGAGTACATACGCGCCGACGGCACGGTGATCCCGGTGGAGTTACACACCGTCCTCATGAGGGACGATGCGGGCGAACCCGTCGGCATGTGGGCCATCGTCCGCGATATCAGTGAACGCAAGCGCGCGGAATCGCGGGCACGCCTGCATCAACGGCGCCTCGAGACCCTTCTCGCGATACTACAATCCGATGCCGCGGATACGAAGGAACTCTTGGATATCACGCTCGAGGCGGCCCTGGACATGCTCGAGAGCGAGATCGGGTACATCTACTACTACGATGAAACCAGAAGGGAACTCACGCTGAATTCCTGGTCCGGATCCGTTATGCCGAATTGTTCCGTAGCCAATCCCCAGACGGTGTATTCACTCGAGAACACCGGTCTGTGGGGGGAGGCGGTCCGGCAGAGGAAACCGATACTTGTCAACGAGTATGAGGCGCCCAATCCACACAAGAAGGGCTATCCCGAAGGGCACCTGCCTCTGCGGCGATTTCTCACTATTCCTGTTTTTTTTGAGGGGAAAATAGTTGCCGTCGTGGGCATGGGGAATAAAACGTCGGACTACGATCATTCGGACATCCTGCAGCTTACCATTCTTATGGATTCGGTCTGGAAAGAGATCGACAGGCGCAGGAGTGTGGATTCGTTGCGTCGGCACACGGAGCGGCTACGGAATCTGCACACGCTCGATCAGAGGATTCTCCAGGCGCTCGATTCTCCCAATGCACTCATCAAGGTGGCGTTACGCCAGTTGAAGGATCTGCTTTTCTGCCATTCCATCGACGCGGGAGTGTACTCACAGGACACCGCCGAGTTACAGGTATTTTCGGTTGATTGTGAAGCTGGAGAGATTGGGCCACCCGCGCCGGAGCGACTGCAGGAACTTCACGACATTCTCACCACACTTGAGATGGATGCGGAGGCACGCGGCGACGTACGAGCTTGGCCCAAGCCGGATCGTAGCGAGTTGCCGGCAGAGGAGGAACAGGCGTCGAAGATTCTGGTCCCATTACGCTCAGCGCAGGGCCTCAGAGGTGTCCTGGTATTACGGTGGACTGAGGGATCCCACGCCACAACGGAAGAAGTGGCTGTGGCCGAGGAAGTCGCCGATCAGATTACCATCGCGATCGAACAATCACGCATGCTCGAGGAACGATCGCGGTACGCCGCCGAACTGGAACTTCGTGTGCGCCACCGCACGGCGCAGTTGGAGGAGGCGAATCGTGAACTCGAATCGTTTTCGTATTCCGTCTCGCATGATCTGCGGGCGCCGTTGCGGCACATCAGCGGTTTTGTCAATCTGCTGCTCGAGAGCGAAACGTCCGCGCTGTCGGAGACCGGGATGCACTACCTCGACACGGTCTCGGATTCGGCAAGCCGCATGGGGACCTTGATCGATGATCTTCTGCAATTCTCCCGGACCGGCAGGCAGGAGATGCACGAGTCGGATGTCGACATGAACGAGGTGTTGAGCCAAGCGTTGGATTTTATACGTCCCACCGATACGGAACGGCGTATCGACTGGAACATTGCCCATCTGCCCACTGTACGAGGAGACCGGTCGCTCCTGCAGCTTGTCTGGCTGAATCTGTTGGGTAACGCGATCAAGTTTACAGGGACCCGCGAAGTGGCGACAATTGACATACGTGTGCGTGAGAGTGAGCACGAGTATGAATTTGTGGTTGCGGACAATGGCGTCGGCTTCGACATGCAGTACGCAGACAAGCTGTTTGGCGTGTTTCAACGGCTTCACACACTCGAGGAATTCGAAGGGACAGGGATCGGTCTCGCGAACGTCCGACGCATCGTCTTCAAACATGGCGGACGCACCTGGGCATACGCGGAGCCCGACGCAGGAGCGCGGTTTTATTTCACGATTCCTAAGCAAGAGGATCGGGCATCATGACGCTCCTAAAAAACATTCTGTTAGTGGAAGACAACACAAAAGATATCGAATTGACACTCGCCGCTCTGAAGAACAGGGGTTTGTTGAACAGGGTTGTCACTGCCCGCGACGGGATTGAAGCGCTCGAGTACCTGCGTTGCACGGGCCGGTATGCCAACCGAATCACGGGAAATCCCGCGGTGATTCTGCTGGATATCAAGATGCCGCGCATGGACGGAATAACCGCGCTGCGTACGATCCGTGCCGATGCCACATTGAGCATGATCCCGATTGTCATGCTGACATCCTCGCGAGAGGATCCGGATCTACGGCAATGTTATGCGGCCGGTGTCAACGCCTTTGTGGTCAAGCCGGTGGGCTTCCAGTCCTTTATGGACGCCGTGCAGGATCTGGGTGTGTTCTGGGCTCTCATCAACGAGCCGCCTCCGGATAACGCATAGGGGGGCGTGGAGGGATCTCACGCGGAACTCCCCTCGCCGCCTCCGATGAAGATCACGCTGCGATGGACCGGCCGGCGGTGTGTGCGGGGGAGGGGCGGTGAAGGAGTAGGTCCTAGCAATAGTTGATCCGAGTACTTGATTATCAGCAGCGATCATTTTAGATTTAGGACACAGTAAGGAGACTTTTTCCGCTCCTTGCCGTGTTCCGCAGTCCCGCCGCGATACATCTGTGTATTTCCTTCACTCCCATACTCTACGCGGAGTCCCCCATGTCCTTTCTGTTTCCTCGCATGTTGCGCGCCGTATTGGTCCTGTTCATCGGCGCGGCCTGTTGTGTGCCGTCCCTCCTGTCGCAGCAAGTGTCGCATCCCGCGGCCGATGTGACCGCAACGGCAAAGTATTACTCGTACCGGCACATGTTGTCGCCCACGCAGAAGAAGGAGCTTGAATACATCCTCGTGCGTGCCTCCAACGGGGAAATCAAGACCGTGTTCAACGCCTGTGACGTCTGTTACTCGGCGGACAAAGGTTACTCGCAGAACGGCACCATGTTGCGCTGCAACAACTGCGGCAACCGTTTCCCGATCGACGGTCTCGGGAACCCGGGCACGGCGGGAACATGCAATCCGGGCTACCTGCCACACTCGCTGCAGGGCGATCAGGTGGTGATCACCGTCGCGGATCTGCTCACCGGACTCTATTACTTCCCGATCGAAAGTGTGACCGGTGTGGACACGCCGCCCGTGTCACGCGGCTTCGATGTAGCCGTGCGCGATCGGCGCACGCTGTCGGTGACGCTGCCCGACGACGCGCCGCGCGGCTTCCAGATCGTGTCGATGAACGGCCGCGTGCTGATGAATGCGGAGCAGGCCTCCCGCTCGGTGTCGTTCGATGTGTCGCGTCTTGCAGCCGGGGCGTATCTGCTAGTTGTCCGCCAGGGTGTTTCGCTCGAGACGCGCGGCTTCCTCCTCTACTGATCCCGATTCCGTGAACCAGAATTTTCCGACCCCCGCCATGAACATGAAAGTCCTTCTCGCCGCCGCACTCTGCACCCTCGTTCTCGGATGTTCCAAGGACGCAGCACCCACCGATCCCAACGCCGAGACGGGCCCCCCCGAAATCCTGAGTCTCACGGCCGAAAAGCTGCAGATACTCTATGGCGGACAGGATCCGGCGATCATCACCTGCGAGGCGCGGGGCGGGAATCTGACATATAAGTGGGCGGTGGATCTGGGCGACATCATTCCATTAAACCCGTCGCGCTCGAAAGTGAGTTTTAACGGATCCGCCTGCTGTGTTGGCGAGAAGACGATCACCTGCACGGTATCGAATTCTCAGGGCAGCGTGTCGAAAACCATCATCATCACCATTCTCGAAGCGGTGAACGTGCCCGAGATCATCGCGCTGCAGACCGATAAAACCGCGCTCAACTCCTCGACCGGCGAGACCGCTTCGCTGGTGTGTTACGCGATAGGCGGACAGTTGAAATACGCCTGGGAAGCCGACTGCGGCGTGGTATCCATCAATCCCGCCGACAGCAGCCGGGCCACCTACACCGCCACACCCGCCTGTGCCGGCACACGCACCCTGACCTGCCGCGTGAGCAACGGGATGGGGAGCGATACAAAGACCCTGCAGCTTACGATAGGCAAATGAGCGCGGCCGCTGCGGCGCCGCGGCTGCAGGCCGCCGCGCTGTGCCTCGTGATGCTCTGCGCCCTTTCCGCGCAGCGGAGCGCGGCGCAGTGCTGCACCGCGGGCAATCCTGTGAACACGAACAGCGCGCTGCCGCAGGGCGGCAGGGGACGGTTGGGCATCACGGCTTCGTACATGCTGTCCTCGTCCGACACCTACTATCGCGGCACAACGCGGCTCGACAAAACCTACACCGAGAGCGGCTACAATTACAGTTCGCTGGGATTGACGTACGGGCTCTCCTCCGCGTTGCGCCTCACGGCCGATCTCGGCTACTACTTCGACAAATCCCAGCGTTTTGTCGCGAGCGATTACACGCGGTATACACACGGTCTGTCGGACGCAACGCTCGGTGTGATGATCGACTCGTGGTCGGATGAAGAGGCGGGCCTGTCGCTCGCGCAGACTGCAAGGATCACCGTGCCTGTGGGCACCTTCGACCAGGAATACGACGGCGTGGTCCTGCCCATCGATTTCCAGCCATCCTCCGGGAATTATCGGTACAATCTCGGCCTCATGCTCACGAAGCAATTCCCCGGCAGCGGCATCGCCCTCATTTCGTTGTGCAGCATCGAACTGTCGCAGGCGATCGAAACAAAAAACACCTATCACAAATACGGCAATCTCTACAACGCCTCGTTGCTCGGCATCGCACGCATCACCACGGGCGTGCAGGGGCTGCTGCAACTGCGGCTCGAGGCCCGCGACCGCGCGCTCAACGGCGTGATCGACAATCTTCCCGCCCCGCTCTCGAAAAACAACCAGTACTCGTACATATCCTCGTCCGGCGGTGTGCTCGGGTACGTGTCCCCGCAGATAGTGGTGAGTTTTCTCGATGCATGGACCGCCTCGTTGCAATTCAATTATCCGTTCTACAAGAACGTGTACGGCGAGGAACAGCTCACGACGAAGCACTCCCTCGTTTTCTCTCTCTCGCACAGCCTCGATCTCGGGCCGGACGTCGACGAGGAGGCGGATATTTCCGATCCCATGCTTCCGCGCGCCACACTGTCCGTTGCCGGCGCCTGCGACATGTGCAAGGAGCGTATCGAGGAAACCGCCGCACGATTCCCGCGTGTCATGACCGCGCAGTGGAATGAGGAGACACGTGTTCTCACGGTATTCTACAAAAACAGCGCTCCCGATCTTGATGGTCTTGAGCGGGCTCTCGCGGCGGTGGGGCATGATACGGAGCATTACCGGGCGGAGGATGAGGTGTATCTGGGGTTGCCGAAGTGTTGCCGGTATCGGGGGGAGTAGGTAGGTAGTTGGTAGATGGTAGTTGGTAGATGGTAGATGGGTAGTTGGTAGATGGTAGATGGGTAGGGAGTAGATTGAGCTGTGCTGGGTGGGTGAGGAGACAGGATACAGGAGACAGGAGGGGGCGGTGGTAGATGGTAGATGGGTAGGGAGTAGATCTATCTATTCTACCGGTATGTCAATAATACGCCAAAAACGACGTATAAATGGGAATATTTGAGATAATACGCATAAAATGGCGTGATAATGGTTTAATAATAAAATGCCATTAATGACGTTTATACTTGACTTTTACAGTATAAAATACCATATTAAGCGTGTTATGACAATCATGGAATATTATACTGACACTGCTCTTTTGGCCGAAGTGGGCCGCCGGCTGATGCGTGTGCGCCTCGAACGAAACATGACGCAGGCCGAACTTGCGCGGGAGGCGGGTGTTGGTGTGCGGACTGTGCAACGGCTGGAGTCCGGTGCGAGCGCGTCGCAGCTTTCGATTTTTCTGCGTGTCTGCCGCGTGCTGGGGATACTGGAAGGTCTTGAAGTCCTGCTTCCCGATGCGGAGCCGGGTCCGCTCGAACTCCTGCACCATCGTGGCGCACCGCGGAAGAGGGCGACAGGAAGCCGCGCGCGCACAGGTGTGGTGGCCGAACCCTGGCGCTGGGGTGACTCGAAATCATGATCGCCCGCGTCTCGCTCTGGGGAAGCCAGATCGGCGCGGCGTCTTGGGATGCGCGGAATGGGCGCGCGAATTTTCAATACACGCCGGATTTCGCGCAGAGCGGCTTCGAGGTCTCGCCGCTCGTCATGCCTCTGTCACGGCGTGTGTACAGTTTTGCCACGCTGCCTCGTGTTACCTTCCACGGTCTGCCCGGTCTGCTCGCCGATTCGTTGCCTGACCGCTTCGGCAATGCGCTCATCGATTCCTGGCTTGCGGCGCAGGGCCGGTCGGCGGTCGAGTTTGATCCGCTGCAGCGGTTGTGTTACACGGGTGCGCGCGGCATGGGCGCGCTCGAGTTTGCTCCCGCCATCGGGCCCCGCCCCACCGCGTCCGCGCGTCTGGACGTTGCGGCGCTTGTTGCCGTTGCGTCGGAGGTGCTGGCGCAGAGACGCGGCATGCGGGGCAATCTTTCGCCCTCGGCGCGCGAACATGCGATGCGTGATATACTGCGTGTCGGAACGTCGGCGGGCGGCGCGCGGGCGAAGGCGGTGGTGGCGTGGAATCCTGCGACCGATGAAGTGCGCTCGGGGCAGGTGCCAGCGGATGCGGGATTCGAATATTGGCTGATCAAATTTGATGGTGTGTCGGGCAATCGCGACAGGGAGCTTGCCGATCCGCGCGGGTATGGCGCCATCGAATACGCGTACCACCTCATGGCCCGCGCGGCGGGAATCGAGATGTGCGACTGCCGCCTCCTCGAGGAAGGAGGACGACGTCACTTCATGACACGCCGTTTCGATCGCACCTCCGCAGGCGAGAAAATACACATGCACTCGCTCTGCGGACTCGCGCACCTCGACTACAACGCCGCCGGCGCGCACGGGTACGAACAGGCACTGCTTGCAGCGCGCCGTCTGCGGCTGCCGATCAAGGACCTCGAACAACTTGTCCTGCGCATGTGTTTCAACATCGCCGCGCGCAATCAGGACGACCATACGAAAAACATCGCCTTCCTGATGGACCGCGCGGGGCGATGGTCCCTCGCACCCGCCTTCGACGTGACCTACGCGTACAATCCCAAAGGGGCATGGACCTCCGCACATCAGATGACCGTACACGGGAAGCGCGACGATTTCACCCGCGAAGATATCCGCAAGGCGGCCGAGGTTGCACACCTCGCCCGCGGCCGCGTCGACTCGCTCCTCGATGCCGCGCTCGCCGCCGTTGCGCAATGGCCCGCCTATGCCCGCGACGCGGACGTGCCGTCCTCAACCATACGCCGTATTGATACAACCCTGCGGAAGGACCTGGCCTGAATACGTTACACGTTTCACGTATCCACGTTACACGTTCATTCGCAGCCAGGTGGAAAGGTGGCAAGGTAGCGATGTACATACCCACCCGGATGCCGGCGTCACAATACAGAGAACCGACAACTCCAATCTCAATAACTCATTTTTCCGAGCTTCGTCTTTCCTCTGAAAATCCAGTAGATGACGGCGGTATAGGTAAGCACGAAGGGCATGCCGATAAAGGCGATCCAGCGCATGGTCGAAAGTGTCTGCTCGCTCGATGCGGCGTTGTAGATGGTGAGACTGTAGGCGGGATCGATGCTCGAGACAATGAGATTGGGATACAGTGCAAAGCCGAAAAGGAAGGTGAGGGCGGCGATGGTGCAGGCCGATGAGATAAAGGCGTAAAAGGGTTTGCCGAGGTGAATCGCGCGCGGGATGTTGGCTATCGCGAGCACGTTCAACAGCACCACCACCCAGGCCCAGGGGATGTCGCGGAAATTGCGGAGCGCACTGGGCATGCTGGTCACCGCGACGGCCGACGTCGTGATGTACATCACGAGAAAGACAAAAAACGTCCGCCACATCCATCCGTGAATGCGCCGCTGCAGGTCGCCCTCCGTTTTTAGGTAGAGGTAGATCGAACCGTGCATGGCGAAGGTGGACACTGCAAACAGTCCGGTGAGGAGGGGAAAAGGACCGAGCAGTCCGAATAGTGTGCCGGCGAATTCCTTGTCGGATCCGACGGGCAGGCCTATCATCATGTTGCCGACGGCAACTCCGAAGAGCAGGGTCGCGAGTGTGCTCGCGGCAAAGAAGGAGCCGTCCCACATCGCGCGCCACCAGGGCATCTCCTGCTTGCTGCGGAACTCCATCGACACGGCGCGGAAGATGAGTGCAAAGAGCAGCACCATGAAGGGCAGGTAAAATCCCGAGAACGCCGTGGCGTAGGCGTGGGGAAAGGCCGCGAACAGGGCGCCGCCGAAAGTGACAAGCCACACTTCATTGCCGTCCCACAGCGGACCGATCGAGTTCATCAGGATGCGGCGCTCGGTGTCGTCCTTCACAAAGAGATGCAGGATGCCGACGCCGAGATCGAAGCCATCGAGAATCGCGTAGCCGGTGAGCAGCACGCCCAGTGTCAGAAACCAGAAGAGGTTCACATCCATGGCCGGCTCCTATTTCTGTGCGGCCGCGTCGTCGCGCGCGCCGGTCATGGATGGTCCGGACGGATCGGCCAGGGCACCCGCGGCGTCGCCGAGGCGTCCCGGCGCGAGAGGTGTCACGGGAAGGTCGTCGGGCCCGTGCGAGATTTTGTCGTGCATGATATAGATCCATACGGCGAACAATAAAAGATAGATCACTCCGAAAAGAATGATCGAGGTGAGGACGGCCTCTGCCTTCACGGACTTCGACAGCGCGTCGCTCGTTTTCAGGAGGCCGTACACGACCCATGGCTGCCGGCCCACCTCGGCCGCGATCCATCCGAGTTGATTGGCCGCGTAGGGGCCGAGCACGGCGAAGACAAAGATCCACAGCAGCCACCGTTTCTCGAACAGCGTCCCGCGCCAGCGCAGGAAGGAGGCGAAAAGGGTGATGGCGATAAAGAACATTCCGAGGCCGACCATGATGTGGTACGACACAAACGGAATGAGCACGGGCGGACGCTCGTCGCGCGGGAACTGGTCGAGTCCGGGCACGGGCACATCCGTGCGCCAATGCAGGAGAAAGCTGAGTCCGCCCGGAATCGCAATGCCATAGCGCACGACCTCCGCGTCCTCGTCAGGGATACCAAAGAGGTACAGCGGCGCCCCGCCGGTGCCTTTCTTGAAGTGTCCTTCGAAGGCGGCGAGTTTTGCGGGCTGCGTTTCCGCCACTTTGTCGGCCTGCGCGTGCCCCGAGACGAGCGCGGCGAGCGACACGATGCTGCCCCACACGAGCGCGATCGTAAAGGCCTTTTTCGCCATGTCCACATGGCGGCCCTTGAGGATGTACCAGGCCATGATGCTCATCACAAAGAAGGCCCCGAGTATCCATGCGCCGATGATGGTGTGTCCGAGCCGGTGCATACTCGACGGATTAAAGACCATGGCCCAGAAGTCGATGATTTCGGCGCGCGCAAATCCGTCGCGCACCACTATGTGAAAACCGGCCGGCGTCTGCTGCCAGGAATTGGCGACAACGATCCATATCGCCGAGAAGATGGAACCGAGGGCAACCATCAGGGTCGCGAAAAAGTGCATACGTTTCGAGACGCGGTCCCAACCGAAAACCACTACGGCCAGGAAACCCGATTCGAGGAAAAAGGCGAAGATGCCCTCCGCCGCGAGAGCGGAGCCGAACACGTCGCCGACATAGCGCGAGTAGGTGGCCCAGTTGGTGCCGAATTCGAACTCCATAACGATGCCCGTCGCCACGCCCATGGCGAAAACGACGGCGAAGATTTTGGTCCAGAAACGCGCGAGCTGTTCGTAGTGGCTGTGCCGCGTGCGCAGATACATGCCCTCCATGAAGACCATGAGCGTCCCGAGGCCGATGCTCAGCGGCGGGAACAGGTAATGGAACATGATCGTGAAGGCGAACTGCAGGCGGGAGAGAAAGAGGACGTCCACGAGGGGACCCTTTCAAATGGTGAAGGTGCGGATGTGACTCCGGTCAAATTCGTCAATGCGCGCGAGTGGTGCAACGCGCCGGTGAATCTCCTTGAATTCATGTCCCACATCATCTATTTTTCAGACACATTATTCCGGAATGTCATGAAACGTCCGACCCTGTTTTTCCTGCTCGCCGCGGGCCTGCTGCTCGCCGCGGGCTGCAGCGACACCACACAGCCCGCGGGGACGGAGCGCTGGGTGTATTATTCCACAGACTCGGGGGTGTACCGTCACGAGCTTGTGTCGTCGCGGGTGGAGCGTGTCACGGATTTTGCCGCGTCGTCCTTCTCGCGCGTGGCCGACAATGGCATCGTGGTGCTGCAGCGGCGTTCCGACGGCGCGCTGTTCGGACGTTGTGAGAACGGGACGGTGATCCCCGTGCCGTTTCCCGTACACCCCGATCCCCGAAGGGAGTATAGCGCAATACAGGCGCCGGGTGTGTCGTGGGCCGCGCCCTTCGCGCTGGCTCCCGACGGACATCATGCCGCGTACGGCGTGATCGATCGACGCACGGGCGGCACGGGCCCCGACAGCGCGTATCGTTCGGTGATAGTACTCGTGGACTGTTCCAGCGGCACGATGCGGCTGGTGGACGTCTCACATTTTGCAGGACGTGATGATCACATCGGATACGCCGTCCATCCCATAGTCCTCGACCGCGGTGGCGGGACATTCTGGCTGAACATGCGCGGCGGTCCCCTCGACGGTGCCGGCGCCTTTCACGCCTGGGGCAATTATATCGTGCAATGGAAATCGGGGCAGATCAGCACGCTCGACAGCGCGGAAGGATCACTTGGCGCAATCATTCACGACATCGACGCGGCGCGCCGCGAACTGCTCGTGTCGCTGTACATCGGTCCGGCTGGCGGCCGCGTGTATGAACTATACGCGCTGCCCGTCGATGCACCTGCACGGCGCTATCTCCCGCCGCGCGGCAAGGCCTACTACATGCCCGCACGGCAGCCGGTAATGCAGGCCACGGGTTCCATTTTTGTAACTCGCACCGAGAGCGCCGTGGAACTGCGTTCCGCAATCGACGGCTCCCTCATTGCGACGGTGGGCAGTTTCACGGCCCTCGTCGGAAGCGCCCTCGAACAGTATCTGCCTCAGGACGCGATTCCGTGCGCCGCGACAGTATCAGCGGACGGGGAGTGGATCGTCTGTGTCCTGCAGCTCGCTTCCTCCTGGCCCGATGCCTCGACGCGCAATCGTATCATTGCCGTCAAACGCGACGGCAGCAGCGTACGCGCGATAGCCGCGGTCCCTGATTTTGTTGCTCCTGTGGTGTCGGGGGAGATGCGTGTTCAACGGTGAACGGGGAACGGTAAACGGGGAACTAGGAACTAGGAGCTAGGAACTGGGAACTGTGAACGGGGAAAGGGGGGGCGGTTGAACCGTGAAAGGTGGATGGGGAAATGCACAGATTGGGTCACGCCGATGCGTCTCTGGCGGACGAGGGGTGACGGAGCGTGCGCAGGGAAGCGGTTCCGAAGGGGAGGGCGTCGTATTTGGAGAAAACTCATCCTCGATGGGGACAAAACATGCCCTTCTGCTGTTAAGGAAGTGCATGACAGAATTCAGAATTCAGAATCCAGAATGCGGAAGGCTTCAACAAAGTTGCATGCGTCCTGTCTCTGGAAGCGCCTCTGGCCGAATCGAAACGCCATTACTCAGTCGATAGCTCCTAGCTCCAAGTTCCTAGTTCCTAGCTCCTAGTTCCCAGTTCCTAGCTCCTAGTTCCCAGTTCCTAGCTCCTAGCTCCTAGCTCCTAGTTCCTAGCTCCTAGTTCCTAGTTCCTCGCTACCACCTCACTCGTAAACGAATGAAACTCCGCCGCCAACTCTGGTACGTTCCGTCCCTCGTACGAACCGAAGGCCATCGCAAAGTGTCGTGGCTCGAGCTGTTTTACGATCTATTTTTTGTGGTGACGATCTCGCAGCTTGCGCACAAACTTCATGGCGAGCTTGTCTGGCTCGAACTCTTGAAGTACCTGTTCCTCTTTGTGCCCGTGTGGTGGTTGTGGATCGGATCGACCTTTTACATGGAGCGTTTTGAGACAGAGGGGCTGGAAACACGCATCATCTTTTTCCTGCTGCTGTTTCCGATCTCGGGACTTGCGGTATTCGCCTACGACGGACTAGCCACAACCAGTTTCGGTTTTGTCGCGTCGTATACGTTCGGGCGATTTGTCCTGTCGCTGCTCTGGCTGCGCGCAAGTATTCACGAGCCAGTGTTCCGCCCCACGGGCATCCGGTATCTCATCGGATTCTCCACGTCGCTGGTGCTGCTCTGTGTGTCGCTGTTTATGACGCAGGAAACACGACTGGTGCTGTTTGCGATTGCGCTGTTCATCGATCTGGTCACTCCCTGGTTTACACTCACACATCAATCGAAGCTTCCGCGTTTCAACCGGCATAAGCTGCCGGAGCGATTCGGCCTGTTCATCATCATTGTGCTCGGAGAGTCGGCCGTGGGTGTTGTGAGCGGACTCGCGGCAAGCCGCCAGATCACACTCGAGTCGGGAATCAACGCCGTGCTCGGCATCGGACTCGGATTTTCGTTATGGTGGGTGTATTTCGATTTTATCGGCCGTCGCGCCTCGCGTCCCCGCATGCTGTCGTCGATCAGTTGGTCGTTTCTTCATCTACCGCTTGCTATGGGCATTGCGGCGGTCGGCGCCACAACCAGCAACGCGATCGCCAAGGCGCAGGGGTTGTTGCAGGGTCCGGTGAGCGTCCTTCTGGCCGGATCCGTCGCGGTCACGCTGATTGTTATGGGTCTGCTCGAGACGGTGCTCGAACCGGCCGACGACGAACCCACACATCCGGTGATCAGTCCCGCGCTCAAGTTCGGTTTCGGCGCACTGCTGGGAATGTATGCGGCGATGTTTCCGTGGTCCGCGCCGACATTGACTCTTGTACTTGCGCAGCTCGCATTGTTGGTGGTGATGTTGTACGGATTGTGGGTGTGGTTTACGGATGGGCATGCCGCGAAGCATGGACGTGGAGATGGGTAGATGGTAGATGGGTAGATGGGTAGATGGTAGATGAGTAGATGGTAGTTGGTAGTTGGTAGTTGGTAGATGGATCTGCTCAGGGAGTGTCAGGAGACAGGAGGGAGGAGACAGGAGACGCGGGTATCTGAATATAATCAGACAACCCCCTCTTTTTAAGAGTGCGCATGGGGAGTTCCTTCACGGATCAAAGGAAAACTCCCGCTGTCCCGTCGCGCTTTCCCGCTTCGCGGGACTCAGCGAGACACTATTTCGTTGTTCCGCTCCCGCTGTCCCGCTGTCCCGTCGCAGCGGAGGAACTCGCGAAGGGCTTTTTCGGTTGTACGTGGAGCAGCGACAATTGTGTACGTGTTTCATTCACATCGCAGCGCTATGGCATGCCCCGCCGTTTCATGCTGCGGGAATGCTATTGCCCGTATCCTCGCTACCATCTACCATCTACCAACTACCATCTACTCATCTGCCATCCACCCACACCAATCGTCACAAGGGACATCCAATGATCGTGCTCACAGGCGCCACAGGAAACATCGGAAGCAAACTCACAACAAAACTGCTTGACGCGGGGATGCCCGTTCGGCTGTACGTCCACCACGCGGAAAAGGCCGCGGCATTTGCGGCGCGAGGAGCGGAGATCGTCGAAGGCGACATTAAGGATTCCGCCTCGATGGCCGCGGCTTTTGCTGGTGCGGATGTTGTGTTCACACTCATCCCGGGCGACTGGTCGTCGCAGGACTTCGGAGCGCTGCAGGATACAATCGGCTTCGCAATCATCGACGCCATCCGCGCGAGTGGCGTGAAAAAGGTTCTGAACATCTCGAGTCTCGGAGGCCATACCGATAAGGGCACGGGTGTCGTTGCCGGACTCGCGCGCCAGGAAACACGACTCGCCGCGCTTCGTGGTGTGGACGTGCTCACTCTGCGTCCCTCGTACTTCATGGAGAATCTCCTCGGCTCCATCGGCATGATCAAGGCCATGGGTATCAACGGCTCGGCCATACGGGGCGACGTGCCCATGCCGATCGTGGCAACGCAGGATATCGCCGATGTCGCCTATGCGGCGATCACCAACTTCACGACGAAGGGGTACGCGGTGCAGCCGCTGCACGGCGCGCGCGATTATACCATGAACGAGATCACGCGTATTCTCGGTGCGGCAATCGGCAAGCCCGATCTGCCCTACGTCACCTTCCCGGCCGCCGACGCGATCGCGGGGTTTATGCAGATGGGCACCTCCGAGAGTGTCGCCACGCTGTACATCGAACTCATGCTGGCCATCAACGACGGCATTCTCGGCTTCGACGCGCGCACGCCCGGAAGCACCACGCCGACCACGATCGAACAGTTCTCGCAGATCTTTGCCGCCGTGTATAACGCGTAAACACAGCGTTCCGGACTAATGAGAGGGAGTGGTTTCCACGGATTCCATTCCCCCTTTTCCTTGCGCCTTTTTATCACATCCAAAAATTGAATAATTTCGGGAATGTTTGTCCCGAAAATCATTTCGACGCTCAAAGAAGGATACACGCGCAGGAATTTCCTCGCCGATCTGACCGCGGGCACGATTGTCGGCATAGTTGCACTGCCGCTGGCAATCGCCTTTGCCATCGCTTCGGGTGTTTCGCCCGAGAAGGGTTTGTACACGGCAATAGTGGCGGGCTTCCTGATCTCCGCGCTGGGAGGGAGCCGCGTGCAGATCGGCGGACCCACCGGCGCCTTCGTGGTGATCGTCTATTCCATCGTAGCAAAATACGGCATCGACGGCCTGACCATTGCGACGGCCATGGCTGGTGTCATCCTGATCCTGATGGGACTCGCAAAGTTCGGTGGACTCATCAAGTTCATTCCCTATCCCATCGTCACGGGTTTTACCTCCGGCATAGCCGTCATCATCTTTTCCTCCCAGGTCAAGGACTTCCTCGGACTGCGCATGGGCGCCGTGCCGAGCGATTTTGTGGAGAAGTGGTTCGCGTACGGCGCGGCATGGAGCACCGTGAACCTGTACGCGCTCGGTGTCGGAGCCGGTTCGCTTCTCGTGATTCTGCTGTGGCCGCGCATCAGCTCGCGTATCCCCGGATCGCTTGTGGCTATCGTGCTCGCGACCGTTGTGGTGCAGGTCTTTCAGCTCCCGGTCGACACTATCACGAGCCGCTTCGGCGAGATTCCCTCGTCCCTGCCCGCGCCTTCGCTGCCCGTCGTGACCTGGGAGCGCATCACCGAACTGGTGCTGCCCGCCACCACCATCGCCTTTCTCGCGGGCATTGAATCACTGCTCAGCGCCGTTGTGGCCGACGGTATGGCGGGCGGACGGCATCGGTCCAACATGGAACTTGTCGCGCAGGGAGCGGCCAACATCGCCTCGTCGATCTTCGGCGGCATCCCCGCCACCGGCGCCATTGCGCGGACCGTGACCAACGTGAAAAATGGCGCGCGCACACCCGTCGCTGGCATCGTGCACGCCATGGTGCTGCTGCTGATCATGCTTCTCTTCGGACGTTGGGCCGGACTCATCCCTCTCGCCGCGCTGGCCGCGGTGCTGGTGCGGGTCGCCATCGCGATGAGTGAATACGATGCCTTCATCGCGATACTGAAAGGTCCGCGTGCCGATGTCATGGTGCTCGTCGTCACCTTCCTCCTGACGGTGATTTTCGACCTGACCGTGGCGATCGAGATAGGCATGATCATGGCGGCGTTGATCTTCATGAAGCAGATGGCCGACGTATCGAACGTGCGGCTCTTCGACGCCGACATCAAGGATGCGGAGGAGACCGACGATCCGAACGCCGTCGCCTTCCGCGACATCCCCGCCGGCGTGCAGGTGTTCGAGATCAACGGACCGTTCTTCTTCGGCTCTGTCGACAAATTCCACTCCACGCTCTCGATAGGTTCGGCTCCGCCCAAGGTGCTCATCATCCGTATGCGCAATGTGCCGTACATGGACGCCGGTGGTCTGCACGCGCTCGAGGAACTCCACGACCGTTGCAAAAAAAACCGTATTCAGCTCCTGATATCCGATATTCACGCGCAGCCGCTTTTTGCCGCCACCCAGTCCGGATTTATCGACGTGCTCGGGGAGAACCTCTTTTTCGGCAACCTCGACGACGCGCTCGACCATGCGCGCGAGGTGCTGCAACTCCCGCGCACGGCACATCTGCGATTCGAGCCCACCGTCGCGCGCGAGAAGGAGTAAGGGCCCTTTCCCGACTCGACCGGGGAACATGCACGGGGATGAATGGGATTTTCGCGGAATTGGGAAACTCCGTACGAATCCGTCTCACGAATGAGACGAGATTCGCGAAAGACTTCTCTTTTTAATCGAAAATTTGTATCTATGCTGAGTGGCAGGAAAGTTGATAGCCACAATTGGTAGATATTTTGCACCTCAACATCAGCACCTGCACATCAGCACCTCGTCCATGGACAAACCGAAGTACACGATCAGCACCGCCGCGCGTCTTTTAGGGATCTCCATACCGACGCTGCGTCTGTACGAACGCGAGGGGCTGATCATTCCATACAAAAAGGACAGCAATCATCGATTGTATTCCGACGCGGATCTCGAGCGTATCCGCTGCATTCGCACGGCGATCAGCGAAGACAAGATGAGCATCGAGGGCATCAAGCGGATACTCTCGCTGGTTCCGTGCTGGGCCGTGATTCAATGTCCCATCGAGGATCGCGACACCTGCGCTGCATACATCGGGCACAACGCGCCCTGCTGGAAACTGACACACAAGTCGGAATTCTGCCAGGGCAAGGAGTGTCGCGAGTGTATCGTCTATCGCGAATACACCGATTGCAACAGCATCAAAGGCGGCATCAAGACCTTGCTTCAGAGCATCAGTCTGCCGGACGGCACTACCGGCATATCGGAGGAGATAGGAGCTAGGAGTTAGGATCTAGGAGTCGCTCTCTCCAGACCCAGCTTGTAACTCCCACCTCCTAGATCCCAACTCCTAACCCCACTCCGAGTTACAACACGACAACCTCCCCTACATCCCACGCACCTCCATGAAAAAACTCCTCATTCTCGGCGCCGGAACGGCAGGCACGATGATGCTCAACAAACTCGCGCACGAACTCGATGCGGCGGAGTGGCATCTGACCATTGTGGACCAATACGAGACACACTACTATCAGCCGGGATTTCTGTTTATTCCCTTCGGCATGTACACGCGCCGCGATGTCGTAAAACCGAAGCGCGACTTTTTCCCGCCGGGCACCGACGTGGTGATGGGCGCCATCGACCGCATCGAACCCGAAGCACACCGTGTGCTGCTCGCGGACGGCCGTGTGCTCAGTTACGACATACTCATCGTGGCCACGGGCGCAAAGATCCGTCCCGATCAGACGGAAGGTCTGCGCGGCGTCTTGTGGCACAAGCGCATCTTCGACTTCTACACCATCGAGGGCGCCTGCGCTTTGGCGGATTTTTTCAAGCGTTGGGAAGGCGGCCGGCTGGTAATCAACGTCGCGGAGATGCCCATCAAGTGCCCTGTCGCGCCACTGGAATTTGCGTTCCTCGCGGACTGGTACTTCACCGAACGCGGCATACGCGACAAGGTCGACATCCATTACGTGACCCCTCTCCCGGGTGCATTCACCAAGCCCAAGGCCTCGTCGATACTCGGCGACACACTCGACAAGAAAAACATACGCCTGACGCCCGAGTTCTCCATCGGACGCGTCGACGAGGAGCGTCCGGCGATCGTGGCCTGGGACGAAACCGAAATCGAATTCGACTGCCTCGTCACGATTCCCACCAACATGGGCGACGAAGCTATCGAACGCAGCGGCATGGGTGATGAACTGAATTTCATACCGACGGATAAACAGACGCTCCGCTCACTTGCCCACGAAGACGTGTTTGTGATTGGCGATGCAACCAATCTGCCCAGTTCGAAGGCGGGTTCCGTCGCACATTTCCAGGCCGACATTCTCACGGACAACATCCTTGCGGCGATAGAGGGGCGCCCGCTCACCGCCGCATTTGATGGACACGCGAACTGCTTCATCGAGTCGGGTTTCGGCAAAGGCATCCTCATCGACTTCAATTACGACACCGAACCGCTCCCGGGAAAATTTCCGTTGCCGGGCATCGGCCCGTTTTCGCTGCTCGAAGAGACGCAGATGAATCACTATGGCAAGATCATGTTCCGCTGGATGTACTGGAACTTCCTGCTGAAGGGTGTCGAGCTGCCCATCGAGGCGAACATGTCGATGGCAGGGAAGAGGTGGTAACATGGACGACCAGGATTTGCGGCTGCAGTTCGAGGAGATGAACCGCAAGCTCGACTTCCTTCTTTCGGAAGTCGAGGCGCAGCGGCGGCATCGACAGGAACTGGACGACCTCAAGGACGATCTTATGCGAGTCGGTAAGGACGTGTATCGCACCGCCGTCGTCGAACTCGACGGCATGCACGACTCCCTGTCAACCGCCGAATTGCTGTATCTCGGGAAGAAGATGCTGCGCAACGTGGGCACCATCACGTCGGTGATCGAGCAGCTCGAGAGTCTCAAGGACTTCCTCGTCGATGCCGCGCCGCTGGCGCGTGAATCGGTGCTCGGCCTCATGGCGCGACTCGACGAATTCGATCGCAAGGGCTACTTCGTGTTTATGCGGGAATTCGGCCGCATAGCCGACGCGGTCGTCACAAGCTACACGCCCGACGACGTCCGCGCACTCGGCGACAACGTGGTAAGCATACTCGGGACCGTCAAAAATCTCACGCAGCCCGACATGCTCGGTGCGATCAACAACGCCGTGGCCGTGTACAAGAAGCTCGACATCGACGTGCGTGACGAGCCGTCGCTCTTCGCTCTTCTGCGTGACCTGAACACGCCGGAGGCGCGGCGCGGCCTCGCGTTCCTGCTCGCGTTCACAAAAAAGATAGCGGAAAAAAACTGACCGTTTCTCACACACCATCACAGGAGTACCCATGTCTGCACAGGATCTGACGCGCGACGCCGACGGTCATCTGGCCAACCGCGCGGACTGGAATGAAGCCACGGCGCTCGAACTCGCGCGCGAGGAGGGCATCGAGACCTTGAACGAGCGCCACTGGCTCGTGACCAATTACATGCGCAAGGAATTCGATGCGCATGGTGATGCACCGTCGATCCGCAAACTGACCAAAGAGAGCGGTGTCGACACAAAGGAACTGTACGCGCTGTTTCCGAAGGGACCCGCAAAAAAGGCCGCGAAAATCGCCGGTCTTCCGAAACCGAAGGGCTGCATCTGAGAAGGAGAATCCGTCATGGCAGAACCGTTCGAAAAAGTATCGATCATCGTGTCCCGCGGCTCGCTCGACGGCGTGTATCCGGGTCTCATCATGGCCAACGGCGCGCGCATGGAAGGCATCGAGGCCGACCTCTTTTTCACCTTCTTCGGGATGGACGCCATCATCGACAAGAGGATGGACAAGATCAAGGTCGCGACCGTCGGAAATCCCGGCATGCATATGCCCACGATGCTGGGCATGCTCCCGGGCATGTCGGCCTTCGCCACGGGTATGATGAAAAAGGAAATGGAGAAAATCGACATTCCACCCGTGCGTGAATTCCTCGAGATGATTCATGACGCGGGCGCGGGCATCTACGCATGCAAGGCCTCGGTCGACATGTTCCATCTCACAAAGCAAGACTTCTGTCCCATGGTCGACGACATCATCTCGGTAGGCCAGTTCTACGAACGAGCGGCGGGCGGACAGATCATTTTTACGTGACATCGACTCGTGTCGCGCATCGTGTCGCGATCAGCGGCATCAACACAAAAAAATATCGACAAAAAATTGCCGGCATCACCTGGAGGCACTTGACTTTCTAAATCAGGATGATTATCATCACATTAATCCAAGTGCCACGTATTCGCTTTTAATGCGGTTTGGAATGCGCCTTAATTCCAAGCCGCATTTTTCTATATACATACCCAGGAGGTGTCGTATGAACCGACGTTACGTTGTCAAAACAATCGTAATAGCGGCGGCAGTGTCTGTTTTTTCGGCTATGCCGCAGAAATCTGTGGCACAGCCGTGTCCATACCGGTTGACCGCGTACCAGTACACAGGCAGCGCCACCGGGTACGAGGGCGCAATGTTCGAGGTGGAGGCCATCGATTACGTAAAAATCTGCAGGATCAGCCCATCGATATGTTACATCGGTGCCGGTAATGTCGAGGTGTGGTATCGACTGGGTCCGAAAACGGCGGTGAATACAGGATGGACGCACGCAGGAACGGGTTTCCTCGCTGCCAACTGCCCCACGTTTGTTGCCTTGGAAGAAATCCCGGTTGATATCAATCTCGTGCTTGCGCCGGGAGAGAAGGCGACGTTTGTGCTGTTCAACGACGGTCGTGTGATATGGACCAACGGCAGCAGCTCCGCCGTTCCGAACACCTGGCAGGATTCGCGACTGAGGATAAACGTTGTGGGCTACGGCGTGTACGGCAGCACCGCCGGCGGTGTCCCTGCGTGGAATTTTGTCGCCAACTGGAAATGGTTCGGCGCGGTGCGGTACGCCGAGGGCTGCAACATTCCGGCGAACGCGATCACCATCGATGCGACCGACCAGGCGGGTAATCCACTGGCGTACACGAATCCCGGATCGACGATGTACTTCAAGTACTCGGTGCAGTTCCCTGCAGGAGCCACCAGCACCACGTTCGATCTGAAATTCTTCCGCATCGGCGGCTCGACCAGCGTGCCTGAATGGACGACCTCGTTCAACGTGAACAAACCCGCCGGATCGCCGCTCGACGGCATCCAACCGATCACGCTGCCGTCGACACTCCCCGAGGGCTACTACCGCGTGGACTATCAGGTGACCTCGCTGAGCACATGCAATACGCCGCTCACGAAGCCGCTCCCGTCGAATTCGCTGATGCTTATCGCGGCCGGCAAGACGCCGTGCCTTGTGTATCCGGGCGACGCGAACAATGACGGCATCACAAACTTCGGCGACCGCAAGTCGTTGAACAAGTACATCTTCGATGCAAACCTGTCCCCGACCTGGCTGACTGGTCCTGCCCGCTACCGCGCCGACCAGCCAACCAATCCGTTCACGTATTACACGTGGGTCGGCCAGCCGTCCGTGCCCTGGCAAACCGCGATGGGATGTTACATGGACACCGACGGCAACGGTACGGTGAACAACTTCGATTACATCGCGATGAAGTTGAACTGGATGAAGATGCACGGAACACCGAAGTCCGGCACGTTCTCGCGCGAGACCTTCGACATGGATCAGAACTATCCGAATCCGTTTAATCCTTCGACGTCGATCCGGTACACCGCACCGGAGGCCTCGCTGGTGACACTCACAGTGAATGACATGTACGGTCGCACAATCGCGACGCTGGTTGACGGCCGCGTTGATGCGGGCGTACACACGGCAAACTTCGATGCCTCGAATCTGTCGAGCGGCAACTATGTCGCAACGATCATGATGACGGGTGTGGAGTCCGGCCTGACCTTCACAAAGACGATAAAGATGGCTCTCGCAAAGTAAACCTCTCACGCCGTCTGAGTCCGCATAGTCCCGCCGCGGGCGGGACTATGCGGGCGAGGCGTGTGTTTTGTAGCTTGTACATACAGCGTTTTTCGCCTCCATATGGCGGCACTTGACTTTTTCAAGTTGGATACGTAATATCCCGCTATCCAAGTGCCACGTATTCGCTTTTAGATGCGGTTTGGAAATTGCCTTGTTCCAGCCCGGACCTATTATATACCCATGGAGGTTTTGTATGACCCGTCAATACGTTTTGCCGGCGCTCGTTTTTGCGATCGCCCTGTTTGCTTTCTCCAGCGTACCGCAGACCGCGGTTGCCCAGCCGTGTCCCTACCTTTTGACCGCCTACCAGTACACCGGCAGCGCGTCAGGGTATGAGGGTATCTCGTTCGAGGTGGAAGCACTCGATTACGTGAAGATCTGTCGGATCAGTCCGTCGATTTGTTACCTCGGCGCAGGTCCGGTTGAAGTGTGGTACCGTCGTGGTCCGCAGGTTGCTTCGAACACCGGTTGGACCTACGCCGGCGTCGGTAACCTCGCCGCGAACTGTCCCGTGTTTGTCGGTCTCGAAGAAATTCCTGTCGACATCAACCTCGTGCTTGCACCGGGAGAAAAAGCGTCGTTTGTCCTTTTTAACGACGGCCGCGTTGTGTGGGGCCAGCCCGGTGCGGCAGTGCCGAACACATGGCAGGATTCCCGTCTTCGCATCAACGTCGTGGGCTACGGCGTCTACGGCAGCACCGCCGGCGGCGTACCCGCATGGAACTTCGTTTCCGGTTGGAAGTGGTTCGGTGCGGTGCGGTACGCCGAGGGCTGCAACATCCCCGCGGATGCGATCACCATCGACGCGACCGATCAGGCCGGCAATCCGCTGGCGTACACTCATCCCGGATCCACCATGTACTTCAAGTACTCGGTGCTGTTCCCGGCCGGT
>JACRFB010000028.1 GCA_016218045.1 Ignavibacteriota bacterium | reverse complement strand
TCTAACGCCGCGTTGGAGAGCGGGAGAGCGGGACAGCGGGAGAGCGGGACAGCGGGAGAGCGGGACAGCGGGAGAGCGGGACAGCGGGAGAGCGGGACAGCGGGAGAGCGGGACAGCGGGAGAGCGGGACAGCGGGAGAGCGGGACAGCGGGACAGCGGGAGAGCGGGACAGCGGGAGAGCGGGACAGCGGGAGACACACTTTTCATCAGATTTTTCCCCTTTCCTCGATAACCGTTTCCCGTTAACCGTTCTCCGCACAATGCAACAATTTGAGCAGCAGACAAGTATCCTGTACCTTCCACGCTTATTACCGGAGGATACAGACCATGAAATACATTGTCCTGCTTCTTTGTTGTATGACTATACCGGCTTCGGCCCGCATTCTTGATGTCGGACCGGGCAGGACGTTCGCGACACTGCAGTCGGCTGCAGCCACGGCACTGCCCGGCGACACGATACGCATCAGCAATGGCAGCCACGCGGGCGGTCAGTACATCACCGGCCTTGCCGGACGAACAGATGCCTACATCACCATCCTCGCGGAGACGCCGGGACAGGTGGTGTTCGAGGGTGGATCGGAAGCGATACACTTCACCGATCCTGCCTACGTCCGCATCATCGGGCTCGCTTTCGCGGGACAGAGTGGCAACGGTGTGAACATCGACGACGGCGGCACCTACGACACCCCCGCGCATCACATCGTCATCAGCAATTGTTCCTGGGGCAGAATGAATGCGACCGGCAATAACGACCAGTTAAAAATGTCGGGAGTGGACTATTTCGAAATTCGCGACTGCCGATTCTCCAACGGATCGGCGGGCGGAAGCATGGTGGACATGGTTGGCTGCCACAACGGGATCTTTGCAGGAAACGTGTTCACCGCCGGCGGATCCAATTGTATACAGGCGAAAGGCGGCACCTCGCAGATACGCATCGAAAGGAACCAGTTCCTCGAAGGAGGCGAGCGCGCGATCAATATCGGGGGATCAACCGGCGAGGCCTTTTTCCGGCCCATTGACGCGGCCTACGAGGCCTCCGAGATCGCCGTTATGTCGAACTGGTTCACGGGCGCGGTCGCGCCTATCGCGTATGTCGGAGCGGTGCGCTGTGCCGTGGTCAACAATACCATCATCCGTCCGCGCAAGTGGGTCATGCGCATTCTTCAGGAATCGACCGCGCCGCGTTTCCTGCCGTGCGGCGAAAATATGTTTGTGAACAACATCGTCTACATCGACAATGCCGCGTCGAATCCGAGCGTCAATGTCGGACCCAACACCGCCCCGAACACCTTCCTGTTTGCGGGCAACCTGTGGTACAACCGCGACGCACAATCATGGCCGGGACCGAATCTCCCAACGGCCGAACAGGGCGGTCTGTTGGGCCGCGATCCGGAAATCGTGGACATCAACCAGCCGGGATCGGCACTACGTTCCACCTCGCCCGCCATCGGCCGCGGGGTTCGCAGCACCGACCCGGTGTTCGATTTCCACGGCCGTGCCTTCACGGATCCACGCTCCATCGGTGCGGTGGAGGGCGCGGCACCCAACGGAATCGGCGTTACTGACATGCCCGTCGAACTCTCGCTCGACGTGTACCCGAACCCCGCCAGGGAGGCCGTCACTCTGCACTTCGGCGAAGCACTTCACGGCGTGCTGCGCATCCGACTGCTCGATATCGCCGGACGGGAAATGGCCGTGCTGCATGATGCAGAGCTGCAGGGATCGGAGCGTGTCTTGCACCTTGCGCTGCCCGTGAATATTATCGGATACAAAGCGACACTTCTCGAAGTGCGCCACGGCGACCGTCTTCGACTTGTGCCCCTGCTCCAGCATTGATCCACCATCTGAATTATTTACGATGACCACTATCACTGATCCGTCCGCATCCTCCGCGCGCATCGAAACAGCGCCGGGCACTTTCGCCACGGCGTACACGCTCATCTGGTCCGTCCTTGTGGTCTATTACGCGGCGGCAATGCTGGTCGATACACATTTCGGCGAGCTGACCTGGCCCGCCCTCGTGATGTTTGCGGAGGCGTTCGCGAAACTGCTCGTCTCGATCTTCGGCGCCGTTGCCGGTGTGTTCCTGCTGCGGTCGAGAAGCGGCTCACCCCTGGCCGCCGCGTTTGCCATCGATGCGGGCGCCGCAGTTGTTGCCGCGTCGGCGCTTGCGACGCTGATCGTTTCCATCGTATCAGGGCAGGGGCTCGCGCTGAGTTACCTCGACATGCAGCCATGGTATGTTGTGCTCCCGCTTGGCGGACTCTGCGCCGCCGCTGCGTGGACGGTGCGTCGCAGACCGGCGCTGCTCGCCGGACGTATACACATTCCGCGCTGAATATCAGACTATACAGTCCGTTATTTTATGGTACGCGCAGGGCACGTTCGGAAGCACACGCACATTTCCACCACGATTCACTGCATAGTCCCTCACGCTTGAAAGAGTGGGGAAGGTGGCGTATGTTTGTGTTTTACACCACTGAATACTGGAAATTCCCATGCGCAGAGTTCCGCTCTTTCTTGCCGGCGCTGTGATCGCCATCGCCGCCTTCCTCAACGGATGTTCCGCCGACATGGCGACGACAGAGACGAAGAGATGGACCGTGCTCCAGGCCCGCGACGAGATCAGTTTTCCCAAGGCCTGGGGTGTGGTGCGGAACACGCTTATCGAGGCCGGTTACCTCTTCGAGGTTGTGGACCAGAAGAACGGCTTCTTGCGCACCGAATGGAGATACCCGAAGGATCTTGAAGCGGATTATCCCTACCGCGTGCTCATCAAATTCACCAACGACGGCAACTGTACCGTGCGCGTGCTCGCCGAATGTATGAACTGTGACGTTGCGTATCAGGACATTCCGCGGCTGCGCGAACTTCTCGACGAATTACGCGACAAACTGATCTGACCTTTGGCTGCCCCGTCATTCCGGGATCGACTGCGGTATAAAGCCGACCAATTCTTTCAGTCGGGCTTTGCGCTGCAGGTCACGATCGCCTTTGCGCTCGTGGCGGGGCTCATCGTGGTCTTTTCGATTCTGGCGGAATTGCTGCTGGTGCTGCCAGGCAGCGATTTCACCTTGCCTGCCGCGCATGACGGACCGGGTTGGATGTGGGTCCGTTTCTGGTGGGTCCTGACACACATCTTCGACACGTACTGGATCGAGACACGGACGGTGGACCAGGTGTTCTCGACCATTCTCACTCTCGTCAACTATCTCGTCTTTGCCGGTGTCATCGGACTTGTCGGCTCGCGCATCGCCGCGCGGCTCGAGAGCATACGCCGCGGCACGTCGCGTGTCATCGAGAGTGATCACGTGGTATTGCTCGGCTGGAGCGAGAAGATTTTCCCGATAGTCAGCGAGCTGGTGCAGGGCTTCGGGCACGAGCGCACCGTATTTGTGCTGCTCGCGCAGCGTCCCGTCGACGAAATGGAAGCGGAGTTGCGCTCGGCCTTCGGCAAACCCCGCGCGTCGCTACGATGGGTGCTCCGAACCGGCGCGCCGACCGATCCCGACGCGCTCGACCGGCTCTCGATCGAGACCGCGCGCGTTATCATCGTGTTGCGTCCCGACGATCCCGACATCGACGCCGACACGCAGGCGATAAAAAGCGCCATCACCGTGGTGCATGCATTACGCGCCGACCGCCGCGGCTCGGCGCACGCGCCTGTGGTGATCGCCGAAATCGAGAGGCCGGAATTTCACCGCATCATTCGCGCGATCGATTCGACCGTGCAGGTGAAAATCGTGCAGCCCTCGGACTACGTGGCGAAAATCCTTCTGCAGACTGCGCGCGACCGCCGCATGATCGAGGTGTACAACGAACTGCTCGGCCACGACGGGCACGAGCTGTACGTCCATCGCTTTCCGGAACTCGACGGTGAACCCTGGGCGCGTATCATCACGGCCTTCCCCGAGGCGATCCCCGTCGGATACATTCACGACGGACGGACCTGCCTGCTCGCCTCGGCCGAGCAGGGCAGCCGACGGCTCCCCGACGGCAGTCGCATCATCCTGCTCGCGGAGAACGCACGTACCGAACCCGTGCTGCCGGAGGAGGCCGAAGCCGGCATCATAACAGTGGCGGCGCCTGTCACGGCGCATGAGTCCGAGACGCCGGTCAAATCCCGCTTCCTCATCCTCGGCTACGATCCGAAACTGCGCCGCATACTGACCGAACTGCACGGGTATGCGCGCAGCACCGGCCGCACCGCGCAGGTGCTTGTGGCGAGCACCACCGCGCCGGACGACTCGACGGCACTTCCGCTGGAAGGGGAGTACGACATGCTGCGCGTCGAGGTCCTGCATCACGACTACCTGCTTCCCGGCGTGCTCGAAAATCTGCATCCCGAAAGTTACGACGCGGTGATCGTGCTGGGTGAGCACATGCCGCACGCGAACTTTGATGAACTCGACACACGCGTAATCATGACGCTGCTGCTTCTGCAGTCGATGCGCGATACGCGTGTCACCGGATGCGGACATCTGGTGGCCGAGATACGGAACCCCGCGAACCGGCGTCTTGCCGAAGCCGCGGGCTGCGCGCGCGACGTGGTGATCACCAACGAACTGATCAGCAAGATGATCGCGCAGATCAGCCGCGAACCCGCCCTCGACGACATTCTCCGCGATCTGCTCGACGAGAGCGGCGCCGAGGTATACTGCAAACCCGCCGCCTGGTACGTAGTCGGCACACATGCGACGTTTCGCGACGTGATGTATGCCGCAGCGGCCCGCGGCGAAGTGGCCATCGGCCTGCAGGCGCACGACCCCCAGGCGCTCATCCGCCTCAATCCCCCAAAGGACGAGCCTGTCGACACCGCGCCCGGATCGCGCGTGTGTGTCATTGCAGAATCGGAACACTAATCGATAACATTCTCCCTCACAGAACGGATCAATGATATGAAAACAGCAGTGTACACACTCGTTCTTGCGGCAATGCTCGCAGGAAGCTCCTTGGCCCAGGAAAGAACCGTCGTGGTGGAACGCGGTCGCAGCCTGGATCTTTTCTCCGTCCGCGCGGGCCTCTGGTTCCCGAAGGATCATGAAAAGACCTTCACCAACGACAACATCGACAAACAGCAGATCGATCAGTCGCAGGCGGTGGGACTCGACTTCCACTATCGCTACGATATCGGCCGTCCGCTGACCTTCGACTTCTCGCTCGGTGGCTGGTATTCGTCGTATGCCTTCAAATTCAGCGAGCAGATCAACGATCCCGCACTCGTGCAGGAAGCTGATGCATGGGCCGCCATCGTGCCCATCACTGTCGGACTCTCGGTGACCGTCATCCCCGAAGGCCCCATTCAGCCCTTTGCTGGCGCGGGTGTGGGCGGGTACGTGGGCGTCTCGGGCACAACGGAAATCGTGGGACTGCAGCCCCTGCGCACCAAACACAACAAGGACAAGACGCTCTTCGCCTTCGGCGGGTACGTCCACGCGGGAGTCGATTTCTTCATTACGCCCGCGTTCGGTATCAACCTCACGGGCAAGTATCAGGTTGTGACGTTCAAGGAATATCTGTTCACGATGCAGAAGGAATTCACCGGTCTGCAGGTGCTCGCGGGAATCACCACGCGGCTCTGATTCTCATCGGCAATACACAATAAAAATCGAACGCGCCGGGCCATCACTCCCGGCGCGTTCTTTTTATGGGCACGGAGAAAAAAGGAGGGTAGATCCCTGGGGTGTCACACTGCGGGAAGGACTGCGAGCGGGATGTCGACAGTGCCGCCGGGCACCGGCGCGTCCTTGTCCGTCGTAAGTGTATATGCATCCAGCAGCTCGGAAATACGTTCGCCCGCGAATTCGATGTACGGGGTCAGTTGCGCGGGATCGAGATCGGTCTTTTCGCGGGCGGCCTCGCTCAGGAGCTGCGCATACCCGATAATGATGTTCAATTCTGAACGCAGTTCGTGGTCGAGGGTCTGCGCGTTATGGAAGGTCTGCATCCGAAGCTGGTCGAGCTGCTGCTTCAGTTCCTGGTTTTCCTTTTCGAGGCGCTTCAGGGCAGTCACGTCGTGGTGAAATACACGCACGCGGCGGGAGACGGGGTGGAAGACAAAGCGCTGTTCCCACATCGAACCGGCCGCCGTGACAATGCGTGTCTCTTCGTCGGAGATGCCCGCGGTCAGCCGGTCGATACACGCAAACATGCCGCGCAGGACCGCGTGGGAATGTCCTTCGACGAGGATGTTCGGGAAGGCCCTGCGGGCGGCGGCATTGCAGAAGGTCAGCGCGCCGTCGAGTGCGATTTCCAGGATCGGGTCCGGATTTTTCTCGGGCATGGCAGCAAGCGCCAGCAGGTCGCGCTCGGCAAGGTCCTTCGCCGCTTCATCGATCCAGGAGTCGCTGTCCTTATGTGCAACCGAAGCAAAATCGTCCATGATATCCTCGTGCGAAAAAAGATGGGGGCTGTTCGCGGCGC
The DNA here is from genome assembly GCA_016218045.1 of Ignavibacteriota bacterium. Taxonomy (NCBI): domain Bacteria; kingdom Pseudomonadati; phylum Ignavibacteriota; species Ignavibacteriota bacterium. The sequence goes on along the minus strand of JACRFB010000028.1, from coordinate 12,239 downwards.
GCGGCCGTGTTATCGCAGGTGCAGGGTGTGGGCCGGAAAGTGAGGAATGCTGTGCAAACCGAACGTCCAGAGCCGTATGCTGAAGTGCGACACCGGCTCCGGTATGGCTGCTTGCCTCTGTCGCCAGTGTGCTGTGTCGTGCGTGAGCCGAAATCGAAACTGCGGAGTCCGACGGCATGGAAACGCCCGCAAGCGTGCTGCTTGTGCTGCTTGTGCTTTCAGGGGCTGTATTGATGCGTGTTTCCATTTCGAAGGACGTCAGAGTGTGTATCAGGAAAATGTGGCGCGTTTGAAGGGGAGCCAGCAGATTTTTTTTGTGGCAAGTATGGTGCTTGCACCCGCGCTGTAGTCTTCTTCGCGCATTGAAGCGGAGGCGGATACGGCACTGGTGTCAATGGACGTGTCACACGCATTCGGTGCAACGGCGATGCAAGTGTTGCCGGCGGCCTGCGCAGGTGCGGCAACCACACAAAGCAGCGTATCGGAATCGGTCTTCACTGTGGCCGACTGCGCGAAGAGCGGCGCGGCGCAGCAGAGGAAAATCAGAACCAGAAGGGAAGCTTTCATGTGTTGTTTGACCTGAAAATCGTCGTGTGCAACATTGTATCACGTGTGAACGCAGATATTTCATCAATTCGCAGGCCAAAAATTTTACGTGAAATAATTGCACATTTTGGCGAAAAATCGCGAATTCAGTGTTTTTTGCTAGAAAAGCCGTTGTTTCGAAACTGTACACCTCCCGGATTTTATTGCATTTCTGAACACCTGTCGAAGCGAGGTTAATGGTGTTTCACGGTGAGGAGGAGGTGCATCTGGAGATCAGTCCCTCGCAGATTTTGTTCGAAGAATGAATTCAGGTAGATTCGATTTTCCCGCCACTCCGTGGCTTTTCCTCCTGAAACCTTCTGAAATTCATGGCTGAGAAACCGGCATTCGAGCAGCTTGAACGGCTGCGTGTGGAAGAAATGGACCAGATACTCGGAATTCCGTATCCTGTATTGGACGACGGATTTGTCCGCGTGGTCGATTATATGGGATCCGATTCCTCCATCGTGCAGGCGGCGCGTGTCTCGTATGGCGCGGGCACGAAGAAACGGCTCGAGGACCGCGGCCTGATCCGTTATCTCATGCGGCACCGTCACAGCACACCCTTCGAGATGTGTGAATTAAAATTGCACGTGCGCGTCCCCATGGACACGTGGAGGCAATGGATACGGCACCGCACCGCAAACGTGAACGAGTACTCGACACGCTACTCCATCGCCATCGATGCGATGCAGGGCACACTTCCCGGCGAGTGGCGCTTCCAGAGCGCCTCGAACAAACAGGGCAGCGAAGGATTTGTGGACGCGGTGCAGGGCGAGGATCTGACGCGTGAAGAGCAGGCCTTTCACCAGTCGGCGCGGGATCTTTACGACCGCCGCATCGCCGCCGGTATAGCCCGCGAACAGGCGCGCAAGGACCTGCCGCTCTCCACTTACACCGAGGCGTATTGGAAGATCGACCTGCACAATCTGCTGCACTTCCTCGCACTTCGTATGGACGCGCACGCGCAGCTCGAAGTTCGGGCATATGCCACTATCATCGGACGCGAGATCGTGCGCCGCTGGTGTCCGCTGACTTGGGAGGCCTTCGAGGATTACCGTCTCAACGCCCTCGAAATCTCACGCCTCGATATAGAGATCATCGGCCTGCTCGCGAACGGCCGCGCGGAGGAAGCGCTCGTGCGGCTCCGCGATCTCGGCATGCTGCCGCCTCCCGGCGAGCCGCTGAAACGGCACGTTGAACGCGAGGAGCTGGAAGCGAAATTAATCCAGCTCGGGATTGCCTGCCCGTGGCTTGAGAAGAGGAGCTAGGAGTTAGGATTTAGGAGCTAAGCAGCGGGACGAAAATCCTGCGGTCTCACTCCTAGCTCCTAGATACTAGCTCCTTTCTCCTAAAACCTACTTCCACGTGTGCGAGATAAATTCCTCGACTTCCGGAATACCGCCCTGTGAAATCAGGTAACCGTTGTGCGGCTCGCGTTCCGTGATGTCGCCGCCGACGGGTGTCAGCATGATGCGGCGCAGTTCCTCGGGATCGTTCGTCTGGCCGAGAGCCCAGCCGAGTTTCACGTAGGCCACTTCGGGCAGCATGTTGGCGGCCGGCACGATACCCAGTTCCATGAGGTCGCGGCCGGTGTCGTACACGTACATCTGCACGTATCCCCAGAGCGTCTGCACCGTCATGTATATCGCGACACCCTTTTCCGCCGCGCGCTTTATCGCGGGGTACAGCGGCTTGTTCACATGACCGAGGCCGGTGCCGGCAATCACGATGCCTTTGTAGCCGTTGTCGGTGAGTGAGTCGATGATGTCGGGACGCATGTTGGGGTAGTAATAGACGATGCTCACCATCTCCTCGAAGGCGGTGTTGATCGTCACCTGTTTGTCGCGGCGGCGCGGCGCCACATCGGGACGCAGCGGCACGATCTTGTCGCGGCTCACCATGGCAAGAGGAATGTCGCCGATGGTGCGGAAGGTGGAGCGGTAGCTCGAATGCATTTTGCGCACGCGTGTGCCGCGGTGCAACAGACCGTACATGTTCGAGGTCGGACCAAACATACACACCATCACCTCGGCGATGTCGCTCTCGGCGGCGGTTTTCACGGCGTGCATCAAGTTCAGCGCCGCGTCCGACGATGGACGGTCGCTCGAACGCTGCGACCCCACCATCACGATGGGCACGGGCGAGTTCTGCACCATGAAGGTGAGCATGGCCGCCGTGTGATGCATGGTATCGGTGCCGTGACCGATCACTATGCCTTGCACACCCTTCTCGATCTCGGCGCCGATGGCCTCGGCGGTGCCGCGCCACTGTTCGGGTCCCATGTTCTCGCTGAACACGCCGTACAACTTTTCGGTCTCGAGATTGCAGATGTCGGCCAGCTCGGGCACGGATCCGTACAACTCGCCCGGCGAGAAGGCCGGAATCACCGCGCCCGTGCGGTAGTCGAGACGGCTCGCGATGGTGCCGCCTGTTCCGAACAGCTTCACGCGCGGCTTGACCGGATCGTACGGGAAGGCCTTCTCGGGAATCTTGTAATGCGCTTCCTTGCGTCCGCCGATGGCGATGTTGGTGACTGTCGTGGCCGCCACGCCGATGTTGTACCCGGAACGCAGTTTGATGACAATGTGTTTCGGATCGGCCGTCTCTGAACGGGGGAGAATGATGCCGGTGTAGGTGCCGCCGCTGGTGCGGATCTCCACATCACTCCATACCTGCGCGCCGTAGTCCTTGAGCGTGGAAAGTGCCTCGCCGCGGTAGCCCTTGTATGCGTCGTTCGTCGACATCAGTGTTTCTCCTCCAGAAGACGTTGCACCATCGACGCACACTGCGACGCGTCGAATCGTCCGCGCAGTTGCCCGAGCGAACGGCCGGTAATGATTTCGTGTGCGCGATGCGGGTAACGGACCGTCTCGCGCGCGAGTTTCTCGGCTTCACCCGCAATGACGGCGGCCGCGTCGGTTTCACCCACCTGCGCCGGCAGCGCGGTCGCATCGAATCCACCGCTGCGATACGCCGCGTCCATTGCCGCGAGCACTGCGTCCTTCGTCAGCAGACCGTCGCGCACGGCGGCCAGTATGCCCGCCATCACCTCGGTCGACAGATCCCTGCGCCATTTGTAGCGGCGCCGCAAACGCTTCATGTGCTGCACAAGGGCAACGGACACGAGCACGGGATCGAGCTTCCATTCTTTCACCGCGGTTTCGAAGAGATCCGCGTGGCGCGATATGGCGAGCGGCGCGATGGTGTCGGCCGGGATGCCCAGCGTCCTGTACCAGTTTTCACGTTCCCAGTAAAAGACCGGGATCTGCGCGCGCAGTTTTGTGAGCCGTTCCTCGGTGATACGTTTCGGCGGCAGATCCGTGTCGGGATACATGCGATCCGGACCCGGCAGTATGCGTTCGAAACCGTTGATGCCGCCGTCGAGCGCCTGGCGTGTTTCCGACGGAATGCCGATGGTCGCCTCGCGTGCGCGGATCACAATCTCCTTCGCCGCTGTTTCGATGTCGCCCGGACTGCCCCAGACGATCACCACCACATCCTGCTCCGATGCGCCGGTCTGCTTACGGATCAGCATCCATTCCGAGCCGGTGAGTGTGTCGGTGGCGTTGTCGGAGTGCACGATGTTCGGCAGCTCTGTGAGACAGGCGATGACACGCACGCGGTCCGAAATCTCGCGGGCGAATATCGTGTCGGTCTGTGTCTGCCAGAGCAGCAGGCCCTTGAACCCTTTCAGCACGACGGCGTTCACCGAGAGGCCGCGTTCGATGGCTTCGGCGACGGGGCGGAACTTCGTTTTACGAATCGCGCGTGTGACGTCCTCGGTGCGGGTCTCGAGTGTTTCGGCGGTGATGCCGCGTCGGTGCAGTTCCTCGCGGAGCCGCAGCAGATTCCACTGCCGCATGGCCTCGTTGTAGGTCAGCATGGGGATGTCGGCGATGCGCGGCACACCTTTGATTTCGATACGCGTCCCGCCGGTCACGCTCACGTTTACATCCTGCCTGCCCGCGCCGATGCCCGTGCGCACCTTGCCCGTGCTGCGCACGAGACGGCGGCAGATTTCACCCACTTCCGCAACCTCGAGCGGCGTGCGCATGTCGGGTCCGGTGACGGTTTCGATGAGCGGCATGCCGAGGCGGTCGGTGATATACACGCGGCGGTGGCCGATATCGCTCACTTCGCGGCAGGCGTCTTCCTCGAGTCCGAGCTGGATGATCTGCACACGGCGGTCCTTATACGGAATCGAACCTTCGACGCCCACGATGGTGGTGCGCTGGAAACCCGTGGGGATGCTGCCGTCGAGATACTGCTTGCGGGCGATGTGGATTTCGTCGACCATCGAACAGCCGTACAACATGGCGATCTCGAGGGCGATATCGAGGGCCTGTTCGTTGAGTTCGAACGGCGGCGTGTCGTCCATCTCGTAGGTGCAGACCGTCTCGTAATTGATCTGGTAGATGATCTCTTTCTTGGTTTTGAACTCCATCAGCGCGGTGCCGTCGTATTCACCCAGCTCGGACAGAGTCGGACGCATGGCGCGTAGAATCTCCGCGTTGTACGCGTCGCTGTAACGGCCGGCAGGGCAGCGGCAGAAGAGTTTCTTCTCCGTGAACAACTGCTGATGGATTTCTAGACCGGACTTGAAGCCGACGGCGGCGTAGTCCTCGTCGGTCATTTCATCGAAGGGCTTGAACTGGAAGTCGTACATGGGTGCTGTGCTGGTGGGACGGCTGTGTCTGGCCGGGGGAGGGGTCCGCCGGTCGGCGGAACAGCCACTAATGTACAATTACGGCGCGGGTCGAACAAACCGTGAAGGCGTAAAGGCGTGAAGGTGTAAAGGCGTAAAGGCGTGAAGGCGTAAAGGCGTGAAGGCGTAAAGGCGTGAAGGCGTAAAGGCGTGAAGGCGCACGACTCCAGCCCGGAGCGCAGCGGAGGGCTCTTTACGCGCAGGGCGTGCGCGTCAAACGGACAGGGGAGTGGGGAGTAGGAGATGGGGAGATACTTTGGTGACGGCCGAAGGCCGCAAGAAAAAACCTCCTTTCCTCCCTTGCTCCTGTGTGATTTTTTCTTGCCGCTACACCCTATACCGCTCGAGGAAATCGCGTACAACCACGTCCTGCGATGCGCGCAGCTCGTCGGGGGTGCCCTGGAAGTAGGTGCGTCCCTCGTGCAGCAGCGCCACGCGGTGCGCGATGGTGTACACGCTGAACATGTCGTGTGTCACGACGATGGATGTGACGTTGAGGCGCGCGGTGAGATCGGCTATCAGAGCGTCGATCTGATTCGACATCACGGGATCGAGGCCCGTGGTTGGTTCGTCGTAGAGGAGATAGTCGGGATTTGTGGCGAGCGCGCGTGCGAGTCCCACACGTTTTTTCATACCACCCGAAAGCTCGGCAGGTTTGAGGCGTTCGATGCCGGGGAGTCCCACCATTTCCAGTTTCTCGGCGACGATACGACGGATGTCGGACTCCGCCATGTCAGTGTTCTCGACCAGGCCCAGCGCAACATTTTCGGCCACTGTCATCGAATCGAACAACGCCGCGCCCTGAAAAAGGAAACCGAAACGCGCGCGCAGCGCATACAGTTCGCGATCCGGCAGCGTATGCACTTCGGCGCCGTCCACCTGCACGCTGCCTGAATCCGGACGAAGGAGTCCGATAATATGCTTCAGCAGCACACTCTTCCCGCAGCCGCTCTGCCCGATGATGGCGAGCGTCTCGCCCGTCTGGATGTCGAGGTTCACACCGCGCAGGACCGTCTTCCCCTCGGAGAATGATTTATGGAGGCCTTCGATGCGGATCATACGAGGGAAAGTAGCGGATTCGTGTGGCAGGGACAAGAGACATCTCAGCGATCCGCATCGGAAGACTGCACCGTGGAGGAAACGTGGCGTTGTGTTTCGCGTTGCGTTGTGTGTTTGAATCCATAGAGGGACGAGTGATCTTTGTCCCATATGCGCGCGCGAAATTTCCATCCATCGAAACGGTCCTGCGGACCGCCATCCTGGCGTTTGTGGCGCTGGGTGTTGCCGCACTGCGCTGGGCGCCGGGTATCGCCTGGAAGCGATTGCTTGGAGTTAGCCGCATGGCTAACTATCTTTCGTCCGATTATTGAACGAATCTCATGAAAAAAATAACACTGCGCAGAACCGGCCTCTCGCTCATCACTGGTGATGAGGCGCGGTATACAATCCGTTACGCCGACGAGCTGAACGAGGCGCAGTACAAGGCCGCCGTACACGCCGGCGGTCCGGCACTGGTGATTGCCGGCGCGGGCACAGGCAAGACGCGCACGCTCACGTACCGTGTGGCGCGGCTCATCGAGTCGGGTACACGTCCCGAGGCCATTCTGCTGCTCACTTTCACACGCAAGGCCGCGCGCGAAATGCTGCGCCGCGCCGCCATCCTGCTCGACGCGCGTACCGAACGTGTTGCGGGCGGCACTTTTCACTCCTTCGCAAACCTGGTCCTTCGCCAGAACGCCGAACGACTCGGCTTCTCGAGTGCCTTCTCCATTCTCGACCAGGGCGATGCAGAAGACGTGGTGAACGTGTTACGCACACGGCTGGGGCTCGCGTCGAAGGACCGCCGCTTCCCGCGCAAACAGACTCTCGGGCAGATGATCAGCGCGGCCGTGAATACGCTCACTCCGCTCGAGCACGTGATCCTGCGCGACTTCCCGCAGTTCGCGGAGATGATCGAACCCATCGAGGGACTCGCGCGCGCTTACGTCGGCTACAAAAAGCAAAACAACCTGATGGACTACGATGACCTGCTCGTGCACCTCGTTGCGTTGCTGGAGAGCGACGAGGAGGCGATGCGGCGCATCGCGGGACGCTACGCACACGTGATGGTCGACGAGTATCAGGACACCAACGCGCTGCAGGCGCGCATCGTACAGCGCCTCGCCGAGCCGCACGGCAACGTGATGGTGGTGGGCGACGATTCGCAGAGCATCTACGCGTTCCGCGGCGCGAATTTCCGCAACATCATGGATTTCCCGCGGCAGTTTCCGGACTGTACCGTGATAACCCTCGAGGAGAATTTCCGCAGCACGCAGCCCATACTCGAACTCACGAACGAGATCATCGCGCGTGCCGCCGAGAAGTACACCAAGGTGCTGTTCACACATCGGGGCGGCGGCGAGAAGCCCATGTTTGTGCGCATGGACAGCGAGAACACGCAGTCGCGCTTCATCGTGCAGCAGGTGCTCGATCTGCGCGAGCAGGGTGTGGCGCTGGCCGAGATGGCCGTGCTGTTCCGCGCGGGGTATCAGTCCTTCGATCTCGAAATCGAACTCGCCAAAAGCAACGTGCCCTACGTGAAATTCGGCGGACTCAAACTCATGGAGACCGCGCACGTGAAGGATGTGCTCGCGCATCTGCGTGTGCTCGAGAATCCGAAGGACATCGTCGCGTGGACACGCATCCTGCTGCTCGTCGAGGGCATTGGTCCGGCGACGGCCGAACACATCACCGACGAGATCCTCCGTGGCGTGAATCCTCTGCACGAGAGCGCCGATGCGCGCCTCGCGTCGCTGTCGCGCGCGGCCGGACTCGACGCAATGATCGGCGCCCTCCGCGAAGCCGCGGGCCAGCGGCTCGGGCCGTCGGACATCATGGGCCGCATTCTCGCCTACTATCAACCCGTGATGAAGGCGCGCTACGACGACTATCAGAAGCGCATCAAGGATCTCGAGATGTTGCAGAACATCGCCGAGCGTTACCGCGCGCTTGGCGCCATGCTCTCGGACCTTGCGCTCGAGCCGCCCAATGAAAGTGTCGAGGACATGGAGCCCGAAGGGAAGGAACGCGAGTTCCTGACACTCTCAACGATACACTCCGCCAAGGGCCTCGAGTGGCATTCCGTCTTTGTGATGTACATGCTCGACGGCCGTTTCCCGCTCTCCTCCGCCGCGGAATCCGTCGAAAGCATGGAGGAGGAGCGCCGCCTCTTTTACGTGGCCTGCACCCGCGCGAAACAGAACCTGTACCTCACCGCACCCATGAACGTCTTCGACCGCGCGAGCGGCACCATACTCAGCAAACCCTCGCGTTTCCTCGACGCGATGCCCGAAGAGCTGCTGGAAGGATACGTCGTCGAAGCGGAGGAGTAGGGAGTTGGGAGTTGGGAGAGCGGGACAGCGAAACGGTGTCACACCGAGCTTGTCGAGGTGCGACGGGACAGCGGGACAGCGAAACGGTGTCACACCGAGCTTGTCGAGGTGCGACGGGACAGCGGGACAGCGAAACGGTGTCACACCGAGCTTGTCGAGGTGCGACGGGACAGCAGTCAAGACATCCAGTGGATAATGCAATGTCACTCGGTATGGCGAGTGAATCGTGCGCGATGTGTGATGCTGGAAATTGTCTTATTTTTTAAGGATTGAATACAGTGTACACGATCGCAGTGCGCAATACGGTGATTTTCGGTGTAGACGCGTGTGTGTGGTCGCAGATCGGAAACGGAGGAGCGCATGAGGTGGCGGATCTTTTTGATCGGGATTCTCGCAGCGTTTAATGCGGGAGTATCATGCGGGCAGTTCTCGACATTGCACTACAAGTTTGTGAATGGCGAGTCATGCGTCTATGAATATGTTTTCGATCAGACGTGGGTGCAGAGAGATGGTGCCCACGAGGATTCCTTCGTCCACACGGTGGTGATGCGTTTCGAGGTCGAAGCTGTCGATGACGCTGGGAATGGGACCTTGCTGTGTACTGTGATCAGACAGGGATATGTGAAAAAAGGGAAGGGCCAAGGAACCACCGCGAGACAGTTGTCAGACACACTGATCGTTACGAATAGATCGGTTCAGCGTCCGCTTGATGAGCTGCCCTCACAGAAAAGTCTGACACTAATGGGCATTCGGCCGGATGTCACTCCAAAGTTTCGTGTCGTACTTTCGCCGAACGGGCAGTATGTGTCTGGAGCAATTCTTGAAAAATCGGATTGTCAGAAACAACAGGATGCGTTGCGAAGAGAACCGAATACTGAGGTTCAGCCACTTGATATAGATGCAACGCTGATGTACGAAATTGGTCTTTTCATCCGTCCATTGCCCACCGATAAAGTCCTTGTCCCTGGTGTGGCGTGGAGCGACACAGTATATAAGCAGCGCGAAGGAAAAATACTGGGTGGTTTGAGTGGTGGCACAATCACGTATTCCAGAGAACAGCGTGATTTTAGTTGTGAGACCGGCGCAATTTCAGACAGCATACCATGTCTGCTTTTTTCTGAACAGACTTCAAGAATGCAGCAGACTCCCTCGTCGACATCGAACGCTATCAGCATCTATGAAGCGGTCGGTCACACACGAAACGTATTCGACAGTCGAGACGACTCGTACCGTGGGTATCGTGGAGTATGGACATCAGAAATGTCTACAAAAGCGGACTTGAACGCTGAGGCAGTCGTCCGTTATAACGGTAAAACCGTAACGAGTGTGACACTTTTGGACAAAGAATAGCACAGCAGTCAAGACATCGAGTGGACAGCGTTACCTCATTCGGAACGGTGATGTAATAGTGCAGGAAGTGTGATACAGGAAGTTGTTTTTTTTTTCAGGTTGCGTAGGTTGGAGGCGAAGTGGACGCGGTTGCACACTCTCAGTCTGGTCCACGGCGCACTATATTTGCTTATGGAGAATCGAATGAAGTGGTGCATGGTATGGGTATCGCTGCTTGCGTGTACAGCCTTGGCGCAGGAGCAGGCTGTGCGATACACTTTCAGTCCAGGCACGTGGTATGTATATAATTACGTGCAAGACCAGAATGATGTTCAGAACGAGGCGGCTTCCGAGAATTCCTTCGTTCACGTAATCGAGTTGAAGGTGGATGTGGAGAACGTCGACGGTCAGGGAAATGCAACGTTATTCTGTACGGTAACCAGACAAGGATACGGCCCTCGGGATTCCATCGCTGGCGATAGGGTCACACGCGAAATGCCCGGCGTATCGGGCACTGTCACCTCCCAGAGTGCTGATGGTATGCCCGTCCGCAACGCGGCGCAATACCACGCGACGTATGCCGATGTGACCCCGAAGTTCCGCGTGCGACTCTCCCCTCGCGGGGAACTGCTCGAAGGTGAAATACTTGAAAAGTCTGAAAGCCAGAAATCCTTCGAGTCGCGGTCCGTACCGCCGGGAACTGTGTATTCGCGTAGCTGGTCCGTCTCCGATGAAACACGCCTCAAACTGACGATCAGCAAAATCTTTCCCGTTCTGCCCGATGCCGCAGACCGGACTGAGGGTGCGGCGTGGCGGGACTCCGTGTACGATTCAGGCGAGAACTCCACTGCGGGTGGAAGGATGCCTGGGCGGCTGCCCGGGGCTTCCTTGACAAGGAATGAGTATTCACTCGATCGCGCGATGTATCGCGATACGATACCGTGCAAACGCTTCGAGGTACGGACCGAAAAGAAGGAGGGTCTTGCTTCAGCAGGAAGCAGCGCCACATTGCTCATGAGTCTCACCACGCGGACCGAGATGCAGTACCGACTTTCAGACGGTGTATTCCTGGGGTATACAGAGAAATCGACGATTGAACGTTTTCTGCGCAATCCAGAGGATGAAAGCGCAACGTCGATGGGCAGTGGGTCATCTTCTGTCAAGGTGATGCTGCTTTCAGAATCGGAACATCCGTAACAACGGTCGCCCGACACCGCCGCGAACCACACCAAAGACACACCGCACAAAACAGATCAGTCACCCTCGCCCGGAACGGGAGAAGCCGGGGTGAGGGTGCACGTGTAAACTGCAGAAGAAATTCCGGTCATTCGTTCTGGTGTTCTCACGGAAGATGTGTTCCCAAGACTCAACGTCCTGGAATGCCGCCCCGCTTCGCGGGGCTCTGTGGACTTCGATGCCGCGTCGTGTCCCACGCCTCACGGCGTGGGTTGGTGAATGTCGCCCGCTTCGCGGGCTCAACGGACGATCAGATGATAAGACGATTGGACGATCAGACGATCGGACGATTGGACGATCAGACGATTGGACGATTGGACGATCAGACGATTGGACGATCAGACGATCAGACGATCAGACGATCGGACGATCAGACAATTAGATGTTAAAAACGACCCGCCACTCCGATTCTCTCCGCGGTCTATTCAACGCGTCCGCAACCCGTTTATAAATTCGGATAAGGGCGACTGGCAGGTCGCCCGTGACGAACCCGGACCCCGACGCCAGCGTTCACCCGTGACGAACCCGGACCCCGACGCCAGCGTTCACCCGTGACGACTCCGTCTCGGAAGGGAATACTGCCCGCAATCGGGACGCCTACCGCCGATCGTAATTGCGCTAGAGATGGTCGCGGCGTGCCGCCTGAATCACGGGCGACCGCCGGTCGCCCCTGCGGATGTAATCCGTGTGCGGCGCACACGCCGAACACAACGCTGAGGGAATCGGATCGGTGTGTCGTTTATTCATCTACCAACTACCTACCTGCGACCAACCGTCAACTCCCTCGAACCGCGCCAAAGACACATCGCACAAAACAGATCAGTCACCCTCGCCCGCTGTCCCGCTCTCCCGCTTTTATGTTAACACACAAGAGCACGAGAGTTTTTTCTGTTATTACTTTTTCACTCATAACACGGACTGGCTGGGGCGGCGCAGGGCGGGCACGGGTGAGACGATCGGCAGAACGGCGGCGCGCGCAGGTGGCGTAGCGCGGGAAACAAGTCTTATAC
>JACRFB010000027.1 GCA_016218045.1 Ignavibacteriota bacterium | reverse complement strand
GGAAATGGAGTACCGAGGTGCCATGAGGACTCCATATACCGAACATGGTTCTCCGAGGAGAACGCCTGGATTTATCAACGGCTCACTGTCAGGCAATCACGCCTCCGAACCCTGTCGTACAGAGGGAACTAAAGAGATACCCCGGCACAATGGCAGTCAAGGTCGGCTTTTGAATCAGGTCAAACACCCTTGTGAATTCGCGAGAGACATTCTGGTAGAAAAACGTCCGAGTTGCTTCGCACGGAGGCGTGTCCGCGGTGGGTTCCAAGAGTTTCTTCGCCGCGACGGCAAAAGTACCCAGTTCTGGAGTCGCGTTTTGCACGCGGAACAGTAGCGCGCTAGTTCCCGCCACGACGAAACAGGCCACAACCGTTGGAAAAAAACGTTTGTTCTGTGTTTTCATAGGTAATAAACGCACATCGGGAAGTCAGCCGTCGTTAGGCACCACTTTTTGATCGCACCTTTGCTCTCCATCGACTTCTCTTGCACATGAAAGTACTCAACCCAGGTTGCGTCCACCTCCAACGTAACCTCGTTAGCATTCACAGCCGTCCCGGTGACTATTTGTGCAACGTGCGCCAGTTCGTGAACAAGGACGTTCGAAGCATCCGTTGAGTACGCCAAGTTGGCGGAAATGTTTTTGAGATTGACTCCTACGACGAGATCGTCGGGACCAACCTCTTTCTGCATGTAAGGCAAGACCCCAATATCGGCACACCATTCGGCCTGGAAGTACACATGACCGGTTGCATATTTGGTGATATCTCTGAAGTACACTCGCCGGTACGTTTCCTTCGCGATCTTGAAATAGGTTCTTGACCAAGTCGTCTCGTAGGAAGCCAGCAGAACCCAGCCACGCATGGTTGGGTCTGATTCCAACAGCATGATCGTCAAACCTAAGGGGTCACGATAAGATATTGGATTTGGCGCGTAGAAAGCTTGGTTTCCAAAAGGGTCATTCGAGATGAAGTAAAAATTGAAGTAGTACCTCGCCCTGTTGTACTGGAGGCCGTCGTGATCCCATTCGCGGCCTGTCCAGCGGTACGGGTTGCGGAGGTCGGGGCCGGTCGTGCCAGCGTCGTCGCCCCATGCGCCGTAGCGGTACGTTTTGATCACTCGGCCACCGGAATCCGTCAGGCCGGTCACGCTGCCGAGAGCATCAGCAAGGTACCAGAACTTTCCTTGGTCGTTAGTCTGCGAAACGATCTCGTCGATTCTGGAGCCGAGGGTGTAAACCGACTTCCTCGCGCCTGCCTCGTACTCGGCGAGGACGCTCACGGTGTCCACGAGGTAGTCGGTGCGGACGCCGCCACTCTCCTTGAAGACACGTATACCGTTCGCGTCATACCCGAAGTTCGTCACGCCGCTCGGGGCAGCGACTTGGCGCAGGCGATTCTCGAAATCCCACGTGTAGTACGTCGTGCCCGACGGTTCGGACTTCCAGAGCATGTTGCCGTTGCCGTCGAAACCGAAGGTCGTCTGCGCACCAGTCGATGAGGTCATGGTCTGGATTTGGTTGGCCGCGTTGTACGAATACGTGGTCAGTGATCCGTTTTCCGTTTGAGTCAGCCGATTCCCCACCGCATCGAAAGACCAAGACACCACCCGCCCGTCAGGATACGTCGTCTGGGTGAGTCTCCCGAGAGGATCGTAAAGGTACGACTCGACGTTGCCCGCATGGTCGGTCTTGCTGGTCCTGTTCCCGCGGAGATCATAGACGTAATGCCAGCCCTGAAGCGTGAGGTTCGTGCGGTCTCGCGTGACCATGTGTGTGAGCTGGGCGGAGGGATCGTACAGGTACTCTGTCCACACGCCGTTCGGGTAGACCACCTTCTTCCGCCGACCCGCAGCGTCGTACTCGAAGCGCGTGATTTGGCTGTCTGCGTCGGTGACTCTCACAGGGCGGTTGTTGCGGTCATATTCCCAGCGCGTCACGCCGCCTTCGGCATCAATCACAGCCGAACGGTTTCCGTTCTCGTCGAACTCGTACTGGATGGACTTGCCGAGAGAGGAGTCCGTCATCGAGCGAAGGCGGTTCAAATCATCGTAGACGAAGGTGCGCGAGGCCGCGGCAAAGTTGACATTGGGATCAAGGTGCCCCTCGAAGGTCTTGTTGCCTCTCTCGTCGAACGTATACTGCGTCTTCTTGCCGTCGGGGTACTCGATCTCCGAGAGACGACGGTTGGTGTCATACCGATAGATCGTCGTGAAGCCGTTCCCGTCCGTGCGGGTTGCGCGGGAGCCGGTCGCGTCATAAGTGAACGTTGTCTCGGTTCCGAGCGGGTTGATTTCCTTCGTGAGCCTGTTGTTCAGGTCATACTCAAAGCGCGTGATGTTCCCCATAGCGTCCCTGACGCTCGTGCGGTTGCCGCGCTCGTCGAAGCCGTACTCGGTGACGCCGCCAAGGGCGTCAACTACCTTCCACAGCCTGCCGAGTTCATCGTAAAGGTAGCGCGTCTCGTTCCCGAGAGCGTCGATGGTCTTGGACTGACGCCCGAGGTTGTCATACTGCGTGGCAGTCACGGAACCAATGGGGGAGATGGTCTCGGTGGCTCGGCCCAGCGCGTCGAAGCGGGTGACGGTCGTGTTGCCGAGGGCGTCAGTGGCGGAGCACACACCACTCCCTCCACCCCCGCCGCAACTCGGGCAGCCCACGTCGGCGCAGTAGCCTTGGCGCACAGTG
>JACRFB010000026.1 GCA_016218045.1 Ignavibacteriota bacterium | reverse complement strand
GGCAAGACGCCGATGCAGACCTTTCTCGATTCCATACCGCTTGCAAAAGAAAAACTCCTCGATACATTACCAACATCTTTTGAGTCTTCGAATAAGACAGACCAACCTACCGTCTGTCAGGTCTAATCGTAGCTAGTACATGACAAGTAAAGGGGTGTGAACAGCGAGACACTGCTTTGCGCGTCACGCCTTTACCTCTTTACCCCTTTACGCCTTTACGCCGTCGTGCCTCGACAGGATCGGCATGACACGGCGTCATGGTCGAGCTGTTACGTGTTACGTGTCACGTTTTACGTGTACCGTTCTTGTACTCGAGGCCGGGGTCGAACCGGCACGGGGTTTTCAATCCCACTGGATTTTGAGTCCAGCGCGTCTGCCAATTCCGCCACTCGAGCAAGCAGAGTACAAATGTGGGAATTTTCGTCTGTGAATCCAAAACAGCGACGGAGTACATCGGCGGCTCCCGTGCAGGGAGATCCCCGGCATTTTGTACTTTGCACGTGATTGAGCTTCGAAAACGTGCACGACCTCACCTACATATTCCTCGCGCTGGCCGGCTTCTTTGCCGGTTTTGTTGATGCGATGGCCGGCGGCGGCGGACTGATATCGCTGCCCTCGCTTATCGCCGCGGGACTCCCGCCGCACGCGGCGCTGGCCACCAACAAGGTGCAGAGCGCGATAGGCACGAGTTTCGCCGCGTACCGCTATGTGCGGCACGGACACGTGTTCCTGCCCATCGCAGTCACGGCCTTCATTTTCTCGTTCGGCGGATCCTTCGCGGGCGCGTGGGTGGTGATGCGTGTGCCCGGACAGTCGCTCGAGGCGCTGATCCCGATACTTATCGTGGTGGTGGCCGCGGTCACGTTCATACGGAAAAACTTCGGCGTCACAGACACGTTCGCCGGCGCATCATGGAGACACTTCGCGGGCGCGGCACTCTTCGCCGCCTCCCTCGGCTTTTACGACGGCTTCTTCGGTCCGGGCACCGGCTCGTTCTTCGCCTTCGGTTTTGTGTTCTTTTTCGGCTTCGGTTTTGTGCGCGCCACGGGCAACGCCAAGGTGGCCAACCTCGCGAGTAATTACGCCGCCATTGTCGCCTTCCTGCTCGGCGGCCACATCGTGTGGCCGGTGGCGCTCGTCATGGGATCCGCCAACATCGCCGGCGCGTGGATCGGCGCCGGACTCGCCATCCGCGGCGGCGCGCGCATCATCAAACCCGTGTTCGGCATCGTGCTCGCCGCACTGCTCGTGAAGATCGTGTTCTTCTCGTGAGACCCGCAGCGTGGGCGAGGATACGTTTCACGTTACACGTAACACGTAACATGTGAAATGTGACATGTAGCAAAGTAGCAAGGTAGAAAGTGGAATGGCGGCTGACTGTACTTTGCTACTTTCCACTTTCCACTTCCATAGGATAGCAAAGTGGCAAGGTAGAAAATTGTTACGCCGTGCCACCCTTCGACTCCGCTCAGGGTGACACGGCGTCTTTACCCCTTTACGCCTTAACCCCTTTACCCCTTCACCCCTTCACCCCTTTACCCCTTTACCCCTTCACGCAATGGTACTCGCGATTGGTTTTCGTCGCGCAGGCATTTGTTCGTATTTTCAAGGGATACACAGAGACCGACGTCTCCCCGCACACACTTACGTGAAAATACCCGCATGAAAATCCTCCTTGCCAGTCTCTCGCTCGCGGTGCTGCTCGCCGCCTGCGGAAAAAAGATGTCCGACTCCGAAATTATGGCGGCCGCGCAGCAGGCGTACGACGCCAAAAAGGTCGACACGGCCATCATCTACTATCAGCAGCTCGTGGCCGACTATCCGGAGAGTCCGCGCGCGCCCGAAGCCCTGTATCTGCACGGCTCGATTCTGCAGAACGACAAAAAGGACTACGCGCAGGCGGTGAAAGTCCTCGCGGGCATCGACGCACAGTACACGGGCACACCCTATGCGGGCAAGGGCCTGTTCCTCGGGGGCTTCATCGCCGCGAACGTACTCAACGACGTGCCGCGCGCGAAGGAGTTGTACGAGAAATACCTGGCCTCGTATTCCGCGCTCGATGCAAACATCACCGCCTCGGTGAAGGTGGAACTCGCCAATCTCGGAAAGAGCGCCGAGGAAGTGCTGCAGTCACTGCAGCAGGACACGTTGCAGCAGCCCGTCGCGAAAGGCAAATAAACCGTGCCCGACCAGCAGTCCTACCTCCGCCCCGACATCGTCTCGCGGCTCGCATCCATGGAGCTGCGCGCGCGGCTTGTGGTGGAGGGATTCATGACAGGACTGCACAGAAGCCCCTATCACGGCTTCAGCGTGGAGTTCGCCGAACACCGGCAGTACATGCCCGGCGACGAGATCCGCCGCATCGACTGGAAGGTGCTCGGCCGCACGGACCGCTACTACATCAAGCAGTTCGAGGAGGAGACCAACCTCAAGGCCTACATCCTTGTCGACGCGAGCATGTCGATGAACTTCAAGGCCGAGGGGCAGGTCACCAAACTGCAGTACGCCTCGTATCTCGCGGCAGCCATCGCCTATCTGCTCGTGCGTCAGCAGGACGCCGTGGGCCTCGTCACCTACGACGAGGACATCCGCTCCTTCCTCCCGCCGCATTCCACCAAGGTCTATCTGCAGAACATCCTCGCCGAACTCGAGCGCCTGCGCGCGGGCAGCAGCACCGGCACGGGACGCGTGCTCAATGCCGTGGCCGACCGCCTGCAGCGACGCGGACTCGTGCTCGTGTTCAGCGACCTCTTCGACGATCCCGCCGAGGTGATGAGCGCGCTCAAACACTTCCGGCACGGCCAGCACGAAGTGATCGTGTTCCACATCCTCGATCCGCGCGAACGCAATTTCCAGTTCGGGCGCGACGCCATTTTCAAGGACATGGAAAGCGGCGAGGAACTCATGACGCAGCCCTTCCAGATACAGCGCTCGTATCAGGAGGCCATGCGCGACTTCATCAACCGCTACAAGAAGGAATGCCGCGAACAGCGTATCGACTACGTGCTGCTCGACACGGCCATGCCCTTCGACGTGGCGCTCTACGAATTTCTGAACAAACGCCGCCGCGTCGGCGGTTGAGACGCAGACATCACATTCCCACCCCGCGGTGATCACACCGCACCGTCCGAGGTTCCCATGAGACGCTCTCTGATTCCGTCCTTCCTGTTTGCGGCGCTGGTCGCCTTCCTGCTTCACGGCTGCGCGCAGCGCGACGATTCCGTTGCGCCCGACATCGAGGCGCCGGTCATCACCGTACTCTCGCCCTCGCCCGGCGACACGGTGGGCATCGACCTTGTGACGGTGATATTCCAGGCGGTGGACGATATCGGCGTGACCAGGGTGGACCTCTCCGTCGACGACGAGGCGCCGTCGGCCACCGTCACGGCCGAGCCCTGGAAGGCCACCCTCTCGATCGCAGCGCTCGCCGACGGTCCGCACACCATCGTGCTCAAGGCCTACGACAACGCGGGATCGATGACGGAAAAACGCGTGCAGATTGTAAAGGGCCTGAAGAAGTCGGAGGAAGTGCCGCGCATGACACTGGTCGAGATCGTGACCAGCGCGAACTGCGTGCCCTGCGCCCCCGCGAACGAGGCCTTCAAGCAGGCAACGGACGACGACTACCATCGCGCGCGTATGGCCGTGATCAAGTACCACGCATGGTTCCCGCGTTCGAGCGACAGTCTGTGGAAGGTGTCGCAGACCTGGGCGCGTCCGCGCATCACGTATCTGTTCCTGCCGATTCCGATTGCCAACGCCAGCGCGCCCAACACATGGGTCAGCGGCGTGGCCGCGGGCGCGAGCGCGCAGAACTGGATCTCCATGACCAATGCCGACATCAACGTGAAACCCGAGGCGCGTATCGACCTCGAGAAGCAGGATGTCGGCGGACGGATACAGGTGACCGTGCGCGTGCGTCCGCTGGCGTCGCTCAGCGGCCAGAATTTGCGCCTGCACACCGTGGTGACCGAGTCCGACATCCACTACAACGACGGCAACGCCGAAGACGTGCACTACGACGTCATGCGCACCATGCTGCCCGACGCCGAGGGCGAGGCGATCACACTCACGCCGGGCCAGACCTCGGAATTCATCCGCACCATCGACATGGAACCGCGCTGGGTGCGCGCCAACTGCAGCGTGGTTGTCTTCGTGCAGAATCCCGACACCAAACACGTGCTGCAGGCCGCGAAAATCCATCTGCAGTAAACGCGAGGGGCCACCCCGGTCGTACTCACCCGCAATGGCGGCTCGACGCCGCGGTGGCTGGTCCCGTTAAAGGCCCCGGATTACCGCGGCCCGAGGCCGTCCTTCTGCGCCGCAAACAGGGCCACCGCAAGCGCGTTGGCCACATTGAGCGAATCGACGGCGCCGTACATGGGGATGGTGTAGAGGCCGTCACACGCGGCGAGCGCTTCTGTCGAAAGCCCGCGGCCTTCACTTCCAAATACAAGACAGACTGGTCCGGTACTCGCGGACGTGAGCCGCGCGAGCGAGGTGTCGCCACCGCGCGGCGTGGTGCCGATCAGGGTCCAGCCATGTCGGTCGCGCAACTCCGAGAGGGTTTCGAGCAGCGAGGGTGAGCGGTGTGTGCGAAGCGAGAAGATGGTGCCCATCGACACGCGTACGCTGCGTCGCAACCAGGGATTGGTGGAGTCCTCGCCGGTGAGCAGCGATTCGACGCCGAAGGCCGCGCAGTTGCGCGCGATGATGCCCATGTTCTCGGCATCGGCAAGACCCTCGATCGCGACATGCAGGTTGCTCCCTGTCAGAGGCGCGCTCAGTGCGTCCAAGTCCGGGCTGGGCGGGATACGGCCGATAGCCATCAGCCGTTTGTGCAGCGCGAGGCCGGTGATGGATTCGAGCAGCGCATCCTCCGCGACATAGACGTCCAGCGCCTCGAAGCGCGGCTCCTCCAACGTCGCGCGCAGCTCGTCGAACCATGCGGGTGAGAGCAGTATCGACACCACCTCACGCCCGCTGGCGAACAGACGACGAACGACCTTCTCACCTTCCGCCACAAAAAATCCGTCGCGCCAATGGTGTGTCTTTTCGCGCAGCGTGCGATAGGGTTCGAGGTCGGGTACGTCGAGGGAGGTTGTTTGGTGGATGAGCATTGTGGAGTCGGGACGAGGCGGGACGAGTGGGGAGTGGGGACGGGGGACGGGGGACTTGGGACGGGGGAGTGGGTACAGGGAGGGGGAGCCGCGACGTGTCACGTGTGACTTCGCACCTGCCACTTTCCACTTGTTACGTGAAACGTGTTACGTGTAACGTACATACGCACGGATGTAGCAAAGTTCAGCCCACAAGCACGTCCTTCACAAGGTAGAGCGCGGCGCCGACGAGGCCGCCGACGATGGCACCGTTGAGGCGGATGTACTGCAGGTCGGGTCCGACGCGAGATTCGATCTGTGTGATGAGTTGTTCGTCGTTGAGCGTGTCGAGATTGTGGCGGACGATGGCGCCGATTTCATGATGGTTTTCCTCGACGGCGCGGGCGAGCCGTTCCTTGAGCCACGTATCGAGAGCCCGCAATGCCGCCTCGTCGGAGGCAAGCCGCGACAGTCCCGCATCAGCCCACGCGACCGCATGCTGCAATATACGCGAGTCGTCGCGTGCAAGATCGTCGAGCAGCCAGCCGCGCAGGCGTTCAAACACCGCCGTGAGTCCCTGTCCTGCCGCAGCGGAATGTATCGCCGTGGTGGCGGATTTTTCTATGAAGTCCGCCGCCTCGTTATTCTGCGGAAGGTCGCCGACAAAACGCCGGACCCACTCATCGAAGGAAACCCGGGCCGGGTGCGACTCCTCGCGCGGGATTGCCGCAAGATCGTCGCGCACACTTGCAAGGATGGAGCGGGCGAGGTCGTCGTAGTTCAGCACATTCGATTTTTCCGCCATCCATTTGCCGAGGCGGCGCAGGGGCGACGCCGAATAATCTTCCATCGTCGCGCGCAGATTCGCGGCGAGCATCGCCGACACTCGTTCTTCTCCAAGCCAGTCGGCCGCACCTCCGGCTGCGAAGGACAACGCCTCCATATGCCACCCCGCCTCGATGGCCTGCGTTCCCGCGCCCGTCACCAGCGACACGAGGCGGTCGCGGTCCGCCGCTCCTTTCGCCAGGTCCATAGCCGCATGCGCCGCTGTTTCGGGCTGCATCGAGCGCACTGCTTCTCGGAGCGTGGACCGGAGCGCCGCGATGAGCGCCGCGCGATGCACCGGATCCTGCGCGGCCCGCAGCAGCATTCCCGCCAGATCCCAACCGGCGAGCCGTGTCAGCAACGCATCCTTGCTCAGCCACGAATTCTGTACCGTGTCGCTGATACCCTGCGTGATACGGGCGCGGTACTTGAGCAGGATGGCCGTATGCGGTATGGGAAGTCCGAAGGGGCGGCGGAACAATGCCACGACGGCAAACCAGTCCGCCAGACCACCGATCATTGCCGCTTCCGCAAATGCGTTCACGAGCCCACCCCAGTACGTTGCCGACACGGGCAGCGTGGCCACGAAGAGGATTGTGGCGAGGATCAGTGAGATGGGTGCGAGGCGGTTGGGCATGTTGCTGGTAGATGGGTAGACGGTAGACGGTAGACGGTAGACGGTAGACGGTAGACGGTAGACGGTAGACGGTAGACGGTAGACGGTAGACGGTAGACGGTAGACGGAAAGGTTGTGATCCTCGAAGAGGAATGCAACTTATTGCGGCGGAATCAATCACCGATGAGCCGTGTTTTTTATAATGCTACGTTAGTGCGTATGATTTCCCGGCTCGTCGTGTGCGAACAAAGAGGAAACGGCCTGACTTGGCGCCCACCTCCTGTCTCCTGGATCCTGTATCCTTACACTCGTGTGAGGAGAAAGGACGCTGGCGCAGCGTACAGATCGCGATGATTCGTGTAAGAACTCCCCCCAACCCCTCTTAAAAAGAGGGGGAAATCTGAAATTATTCATAGCAACACGAACACACGCCTGCGCATGCTTCCTCCTGTCCCCTCATGGGCATACGAGGAGTCATGCGACCCATGTCGGTGCAGTGAATGCCTCCTGTCTCCTTCCTCCTGTATCCTCACACACCCTGAGCAGACCACACTACCATCTACCAAATACCATCTACCCATCTACCAACTACCCTCTACCATCTCAAAACAACATGCCCAACCGCCTCGCCCTCGCATCCAGCCCCTACCTCCTTCAGCATGCACACAATCCCGTCGACTGGTTCGAATGGGGCGCGGAGGCCTTCGAGAAGGCCGAAAAAGAGGACAAACCCATCTTTTTATCCGTCGGGTATTCCACATGCCACTGGTGCCATGTCATGGAACACGAATCGTTCGAGGACGACGAGGTGGCGGCATACATGAACGAACACTTTGTCTCGATAAAAGTCGATCGCGAGGAACGGCCTGATGTCGATCACATCTACATGACCGTGTGCCAGACCATGACGGGCAGCGGCGGCTGGCCGCTCAGCGTCTTTCTCACACCCTCACGCGAGCCCTACTATGCGGGGACGTACTTCCCGCGCGACGACCGCTACGCGCGCCCGGGATTTCTGCGCGTGTTGCGCGCGATGTCCGACGCCTGGAAAACGGACCGCGACAAGGTGCTGGGGATAGGAGGCGAGATGCGCCGCGCACTGAACAGTGCCGTCGAAAATCCACGCGCGCTGGGCGCTGACACGCTGGACAAGGCCGGGAGCCGCTTCTCCGCCACCTTCGATCCGGTGCAGGGCGGCTTCGGCGGCGCGCCCAAATTCCCGATGGGACACGCGCTATCATTCCTTCTGCGCCGCGCTGCACGAACCGGAAACGAGCAACTCGCGCACATGGCGCGGCACACTCTCACAGCGATGTATCGCGGAGGGATTTACGACCATGTGGGCTTCGGCTTCTGCCGCTACTCCACCGATGCACAGTGGCTCGTCCCGCATTTCGAGAAGATGCTGTACGACAACGCGCTGCTGCTCGCGGCACATGCGGACCTGTACGCCCTGACCGGATCGGCGGAGCAGGAACGTGTCATGCGCGAGATCGCCGCATACGTGCTTCGCGACCTCGGCGATCCGGGCGGCGCATTCTATTCCGCCGAGAATGCCGACAGCGAGGGAGAAGAGGGGAAATTCTACGTCTTCACCGAGCACGAATTCCTTAAAGCTGTCGGGCCAGAATACGGTGCCGCGCTGGCGGAGTACTTCGGCGTGACGGCCGCGGGCAATTTTGAACACGGCGCAAACGTTCTGCACATCGCCGTGGATCCTGCGGCATGGGCCTCACAACACGGCTTCGATGAACGGCGTGCCGCGGGCATACTCGAGCAGGCGCGTCAGCGCCTCTACGCCGCGCGCGCGCGCCGCGTCCGCCCCTCGCTCGACGACAAGGTGCTTACCTCATGGAACGGCCTGATGATCTCGGCGCTGGCGCGCGCGGGCGCGGTACTGGGCGACCCGGAGCTGGTGCATGCCGCTGTACGCGCCGCGGAGTTTATCCTCCGCGTCCTGCGCCGCGACGACGGCACACTTCTGCACCGATGGCGCGCGGGCAGCGCAGGCATCGACGGCTTCCTCGAGGACTATGCCTTCCTCGCCCTCGGTCTGCTCGATCTGTACGACGCGACCTTCGACGCCGCACACCTCGCGACCGCCAAAAGCATCCTCGACCGCATGCTGGCGGACTTCAGCGACGGCGCGGGAGACGGACTGTTTTTCACGGCGCGCGACGCGGAACAACTCATCACACGCAGCAAGGACGTCTACGACGGCGCCATGCCCTCGGGCAATTCCGCGGCGGCCTACGCACTTGCGCGTCTCGGCCGGCTGCTCGGCGACACGCGGTACGAAGACCGCGCCCGCGCCCTCATCGAAACCTTCGGCACACAGGCCGACGAGTATCCGACCGGTCACACACTGCTGCTCACAGCGCTCGACTTCCTCACCGGCGCACCGCGCGAAATTGTCATCGCCGCGCACGACCGCCATTCCGCGCGTCCCTACATCGAGGCCGTACAACAACTCCTGCTGCCGGGCACCATCGCGCTGCTGCACGAAACCGGCTCCGCGGGAGATTCCATCCGCGCGCTTGTGCCGTTCATCGCGGCGCAGTCCCCTCTCGGGGACCGCGCCACGGTGTACGTCTGTGAACGGTTCGAATGCCGGCAACCGGTGCAGGACCTCGAGAGTTTTATCACACTCCTGCGCTGACTTCGAGATATCGAATGGAAGCACGCAGCCGCGTTGCATCCGACTGGCGCGGACCGCGTTCACCGTTTGTTCCGGGACCCGGTCGTTACAAACTCAGCTCCACACCCGCAGTCACAAAACGCGGCAGCGACACCTTGATGCCGCTTGGACGGCGGGAGACGATGACACGCGCATCGGTCGCATTTTTTACGGCAAACACAAAGCTGCTGTGCAACGCGGGCAGCGCGTAACGCGCGGTGAGATCCAGCATCGTCGTTCCGGGTATTTCGCCTACGAGGCCATCGGCGGTCGGAGCCACGGTGTTGAATTCATCGGCGAACTGTCGTGTCACCTGTGTCAGCGTCGCGTGCAGCGACACGCCGAACGGCGCCTCGATGTTCACCGTGTGCGAGAAATGCCACGACGGCGCGTAGGGCAGGCGACGGCCGTTGATATTGTGCGTGATACCCGATTTGACGATATGCCTGTCGCTGCCATACGTGGCTTCGACAAACGTGGCATTACTCTCCAGCGATACGCCGTAGCGGTCTTCATCGGGCCGCGAGATTTCAAGCTGCAGCGCGGCTTCGATACCCAGATGTTTTGTGCGGCCGCCGTTGACATACCCCGTCCCTGCGCCGCCTGATGACTGCGAGACGGGAATGATCTGGTTCGTGAAGTCCAGGAAAAATGCGGTGGCTTCGGCTGTCAGTCCCGGCAGCGGGGATGTGCGCGCCCCGAGTTCGTAATTCCAACTGGTTTCGGCATCGAGGTGCAGGACCTCGCCCGCATTGGTGATCGCATCCTTCACACGCGGCGGCGCGAAGCCGCGGTGCGCTCCGGCAAACAGCATCAGGCCTTCGGCCGCGCGATAGGTGAGTCCCAGTCCCGGTATCACGGCACTGACGCTGTTATCACCGAGAATGCTGGTGTCACGCACGGCCGTGGTATTGTTGATGCGGAAGGATCCGCGCCGAATGTGCCGCTCGTAGGTGAAGTTTTCGAAGCGTATGCCGGGGATCACCGTGAGGCGTCCGCCGAAGGACACGCGATCCTGCACAAAGAAGTTCTGCGCGAGACCGCTGCGGATTTCGTCCTGCGTGGTTGCGCCGCCCACGGCCGTCGGACTCGTTCCGACAACAAACTGTTCGAACGCGCGCTCGAAGAGCAGTCGCGCGCCCGCATCGAGTTGGTGCGACGTGCCGCCGAATTCGAATTCCGTCGAAAGCCGCGGCTCGAGGCCCGCGACCTCGAACTGCCTGTCGCGGTTCCCCGTGCCAGCGCGCATGTATATCGCGCCGCCTGCGACGCCTGTGTCGCCGAACACCACCCCCGTGCGATTCGACGCGGAGGCTGAGTACGAGTAGTCCTGCCTCCGCCAATCGCGCGAGGTGGTGTACCAGTAGAGGTTCGTTTTCAGCAAAGTGAGCGTGCCCAGATGCCAGTCGTGCGAGAGCGCCACAAAATAGCGGCGGATCTTGAGCAGGTCGTCGGGCGCGATGCGGGCGTCGTACTGTCCCGCATCATACATGGTCTGGGTGAGCCCGACATAGGTGGAATTCGACTCTTCGTCGTATGCGGCGAGTTTTAACCCCAGCACCGACGACGCGTCGAGCCGCAGTTTTACCTTCGCGCTCGCGTCGTTGATGCGGTACCAGGTGGGTCCGAGGTTTTCGGCCGACTTTCTGAGCAGTGACATCTGGACGCCGATGCCGCCGAAGGTGTTGCCGTAGCGTGCAAGCGCCGAGGCGAGCGCGCCGTTGCCGCCGGACAGTCGCAGAGACCCCTCGCTGTGTGCAGGCGGATCCGAGGTCAGGTAATTGATGACACCGCCGATGGTCTGCGGGCCGAAACGGATGGAGCCGCTCCCCTTCAGAATCTCGAGTCCCTGCATGCGGTCCATCGCGGGCGTGTAGTACATCTCGGGTTCGCCGTATGGCGCGAGTGCGATGGGAACGCCGTCTTCCAGAACCAGCACGGTGCGGCTGCGATCGGGATCCAGACCGCGGATGCCGAGGTTCAGCCGGAAGCCGCCGCCCTCTTCGTCCACGGCATGTAGCCCAGGCACGGCGCGGAATACCTCGTTGCCCGACAGGGGTGCGGCCGCGTGGAGCTGTTCCGCGGTCACAACCGTTGCCGAGCCCGGCACGCGGTCGATCAGACCGGGTTTGGTTCCGACAATCTCGACTTCGGGCATGTCGAAGGTGAGCAGCGAGTCCTTCTCACGGCGCGGACTCTGCCCGAACAGGGCCGTGGCGCTCAGGCACAAAAAGAGAAGAAAAATGGGAACGGTGCGGGATTTCATGGGACTCCTTGTGGGATGGGATGTCCGGATCCGGGGCTTGTGTGGACAGAGTCCACAGAGGATCCAGGGAGGGAATTCGGAGGAACTTACAATCTCAGTTCAAGCGGGACGGGTCTCTTCGCCGAATCGGGTGATCAGAATACAGCCCGCCGTCACACTGTTAATTTAATTAAGACTAATTCTAAATAGCAAGTCCCGCCGCCGTTTTTTTTCCCAAACATATGAAGGCGGGCATAAAATGGCGAAGGCCTCCGTTGGAGGCCTTCAAAACAGTCGTGCGGGTGAGACGCAGCGCGCGGAGCCGCGTCCCTCTTCGGGAGGCGGTTTCACATCACGATGATCAGAGCAGTTTTTTGATTTTCGCTTCGAAGTCCTGCTCCGACATGTAGCCCACATGGCTTTCGATCACGTTGCCTTTCCGGTCCACAAAAAACGTGGTGGGGATGGCGCTCACACCGCCGTATTCATTGGCCACCGTGCCGTTGTCGAGCACGACGGGATACGTCATCTTGTATTTTTCGATGAAGGGCTTCACAACGTTCCACCCCTTTTCATCGAGCGAGATGCCGACGATTTCGAGGCCTTTTTTCTTGTACTTATCATAGACGCGCTGGAAGCCGCCGATTTCGGCTTTGCAGGGGCCGCACCACGTCGCCCAGAAATTCACGGCGACCACCTGGCCCTTCAGCTTGGCGAGTTCGATCTGTGCTCCGGCGGCGGAAGGCAGTTTAAAATTCGCGGCCTTTTTTGTCTGCGCGAACGACACGCCCGCGGCGAGCAGCAATACGAGTGAAAAAGTGAGTATGTGTTTCATGCGGAGATTCCTCTGTGTCGGTATATGATGCATCGCCACAAGAAAAGGATTCCCGCAGTGAAGCGCAATGTCTTGCCATATGACCCGCGCGGGGGCGCGGGAACGCCGCAGCGGCGCGGCCGCTACTTGATCTGGAAGGAGGCGTTCACAACCGCGGTGATCTCCTTCTCGATCGAGCTGACGTCGTTCACACCGTAGTCCGACACCTGGTTCGAGTTTTTCGGCGTGATCTGCAGCACTCCCATACGTGCCGAGCGCATGGGACCGAGATCGCTGCCTGTGGACTCGGCGATGCGGTCGGCGCGGATCATCGCGTCCTTCGCGGCCTCCGCCTGAATCTGCACCTTCAGATTGGCGAGTTTTGTGTAGTGGTACTCGGGCGGATCGGCGGTGAAAAACACGCCCTTCTCGATGACCGACGGGATGTCGAGCGCAAGGACGCGAATCTTGTTGACGTCCTTCGATGTGATTTCGACCTTCTGGCTGTACACATATCCCTTGATGCCCGTCTGCGCACCGTCGGTGTTGTAGTTATAGACCGGATAATTGGTGATCGGATACTTCTCGACCTGATCCTCGGGGAAGCCCTGCGCGCTGAGGTACTCGAGCAGCACCGGCATCTGCGACTTCAACTCCTGATACGCCGCGGCGGCGGTGGGCGATTCGACCGCGACCGACCCGCGCAGTATGCCGAGATCCGAGACGATGTCCTTCTTGGCCGAACCCGTGACAGTGATCGTCTGATCGGCGCTGCGCGCGTCGCGCCAGCTCCATGAAAACACGCCGATACCGAGTACAATCCCGAGAGCGAGCACGATGGATGGAATGACAAAATGGTTGTCGCGCATGACGAGGCACCCCTGCAGTGTGAAAGTATGATTCGAATCCGGATGACGGAATCGAATCTAGCACGCGGAAACATCACAGTCAAAACCAATCGCCCGCCCTGCTGCGTGACGTATCCGCCTCTCTGCCTTGTTTTTCCCGCATGGGGCGAATAACTTCATTGTCTCCACCACATGAAAAGCAGGCGCCCCGCATCGCATGACGTTTCTTAATCCGCTGTATCTGATCGCGCTTGCCGCGGCGGCCATCCCGATCATTCTGCATCTGCTCAACCTGCGGAAGACACGAGTGATCGAGTTCAGCACGCTCGCCTTCCTGAAGGAGCTGCAACGCAGCCGCATCCGCAAGCTGAAAGTCCGGCAGTGGATACTGCTGGCCCTGCGCACGCTGCTCGTCATTTTTGTGGTCCTTGCCTTCACGCGGCCCGCTCTGCGCAGCACGCTCGGCTTTCTGCCCGGTACCGAGGCGCGGACCTCCGTCGTGATCGTGCTCGACGACTCGTTCAGCATGTTTGACTCCGACAACCGCGGCATGCTTTTCAAACAGGCCAAGGAAAAGGCACGGGCCGTGCTCGACATGCTCAAACCCGGCGACGAGGCGGCCCTGGTGCGCCTCTCGGCCGCGCGCCGCGGCGAGCCGCGTTTCACGGCCGCTTTGGGCGCCCTGCGCGCCGAACTCGAGGCGGCGGAACCCTCGTACCGCCACGTCAATATCACCGATGCACTGGCCGCCGCGAGCGCCCTGTTTGCCACATCGAACAACTTCAACAAGGAACTCTACATCATCTCCGACGAGCAGCGGACCCACTTTGCGACGGCTCCGGGCGAAGCCCCCACGCCGCGGCTGTTCGACGGTTCACTGCGCGTTTTTGTGTTTCCGCTCGGCGCGGCCCGCACCGACAACGCGGCCGTGACCGCGGTGTCGGTGGAGAACGCGCTGCTGGAGAAGGACAAACCCGTCGAACTTACAGCCACGGTGTTCAACGATCAGAACGCCGCGTTGAGCGGCGCGCTCATCAGCGTCTTCCTCGACGGCGAACGTGTCGTGCAGAGCAGCGTCGACGCGGCTCCGGGCGCACGCGCCGAGGTGCGTTTCACCGTCACACCAAAGAAGGCCGGCTTCGTGCAGGGATACGTGGAACTCGAGGACGACGCAATACCGGAAGACAACCGCCGTCACTTCTCGCTGTACGTCCCCGCAAATCTGCGTGTGCTGCTCGGACCCACGGGCGGGCAGGACGCCGCGATCACACGCCTTGCGCTGGATCCCGGCACGGGTGAGGACGCCGCGCGTCCGCTCGTGCTGCATAGCGCCGATCGTGCGGCACTGCTCTCCGCGAATCTCGAGAACTACGACGTTGTGGTGTTGCTCGGAGCGGGTTTTGCGAGTCCCGCCTTCACAGAACGCCTGGCCGGCTGGGTGCGCAGCGGCGGCGGCGCCATGCTCTTCCCCGACGCGACGGGCACGCAGGAGACACTCATCCGCACCGTGCTGCCCGCGCTCGGCCTGCCCGCGCCCGCGGGTATGCGCGGCGTCCCGGGCGCAAACGAGGTGACAGCCACATTCAAGGATGTCGACTACGATCATCCGCTGTTCCGCACCGTGTTCACGCCCTCGGGAGACGGCCGGCCGCCGGTGGTCGACGGTCCGGAGATCCGCGCCCTCCTTCGCCTGCGCGCGGGCAACGAGGCGCAGCAGGTAATAGGCACCAGCGGTGGCGACGCGTTTCTTCTCGATACACGCAGCGGCGCCGGTCGCGTCCTCGTATTTGCGGTGGCGCCCGATCTGGCCTGGTCGTCGTTCCCGCTCAAAGGTCTGTTCGTTCCGCTTCTGCACCGCGGGGCCTTTTATCTCGCCGCGCGCGCCGACGCGGGCGGCACCCGCCTCATCGGCGAATCGTTCGACATCACCCTGCCGCCGCGAGGCGCGGGCGGGAGTTACGATCTTGCGGCGCCGGACGGCGGCGCAGTTAAACTCGCGCCGAAGTCGCTGAGCGCGGGCCTCGTGTTTTCGCTGGCCGATCTGGACGCGCCCGGCACGTATCTGCTCCGCCGCGACGGCACACCCCTGCGCGCCGTCTCGATGAACATCGATCCGGCCGAATCCGCGATGGAAAAAATCGGACAAAAGGACCGGGATATGTTTTACTCGCGTCTCGGCATCGAGCGGGTGACGGAACTGGGCCGCACAGCCGACGTGCGCCAGGCGATCACGGAGGCGCGCTTCGGTGTCGAACTCTGGAAATACATGCTCGGCCTCGCGCTGCTCTGCGCCCTGCTCGAGATGTTCATCGCGCGTGATTCGCGCACAGCCGCGGCCGTCACACCCGTATGAACACACTGCCGCCCGACGATTACGCGGATATGGCCGGCGACGGCGCATCAGCCGCCCCCGCGCCCGACAGGGACGCCCCGGACCGACAGCCCGCGTCGTTCGAGGAGGACGAGGGACCGCCTTCCAGCTTCCGGCCGCCGGACTATCACGACGACGACGAGGGTCCGCCTTCGCGCTTCCGTCCCGCTGATTTTCCCGCCGGCGACGACGCGGAGGATGGTGGCGAGGTCGAGCGGGGTCCGCGCGGAAAACGCGGCACCATGCACGACACCGCCCCGCGTCTCGAGCGGGTGATCCTCGTGGGTGTACCGCGGCCGCCGTCGCTGCAGCGCTACGAGACCGACGAACATCTCGAGGAGTTGGAGCTGCTCACGGTGACGGCCGGAGCCGAGGTCGTCGAGAAGGTGTTCCAGAACCGCGCGTCGATAGCGGCCTCCACCTTCATCGGCAAGGGCAAGGTGGAGTATATCGCCGAGCGCTGCGAGGAGGCCGACGTGCAGACGGTGATTTTCGACGACGATCTCACTCCCGTGCAGCAGCGCAATCTCGAGCGTATGGTCAACCGCAAGATCATGGACAGGACGACGCTCATCCTCGAGATCTTCGCGCAGCACGCGCGCAGCAACACGGCCAAGACGCAGGTCGAACTCGCGCAGCTCGAATACCTGCTTCCGCGACTCACACGCCTGTGGACGCATCTTTCGAAGCAGTACGGCGGCCTGCGCACCAAGGGTCCCGGCGAAACACAGATCGAGACCGACCGCCGTCTCGTGCGCGACCGCATCAGCCATCTCAAGGACAAGCTCGAACGCATCGACCGGCAGCGCGCCACGCAGCGGAAATCGCGCCGCGACGTGGTGCGTGTGGCGCTGGTGGGCTACACCAACGTCGGCAAATCGACGCTGCTCAACATCCTGACGGGCGCCGACGTGCTGGCCGAGGACAAGCTTTTTGCCACGCTCGATTCGACCGTGCGCGCGATGGAGCTTGGCAGGGACACGATGCTCGTGACCGACACGGTGGGTTTCATCCGCAAGCTGCCCTCGCATCTTGTCGCCTCGTTCAAGAGCACACTCGACGAGGTTCTCGAGGCCGACATCATTCTGCATATCGCCGACGCGGCGCATCCGTTCTGCCTCGAACAGATCGCCGTGGTGAATCAGACCCTGAAGGATCTCGGCGCCGAGGGGAAACCGACCATCATGGTGTTCAACAAGGTGGATGCGCTGGAGGGACCCGGTCGCATCGCGGTGCTGGCCGAGCATTACCCCGATGCGGTGTTTATCTCGGCCGCGCGTGGATTGAATCTCGGCGAGCTGCTCGAGGCCCTGCGCCGCGCCGTCGAATCGCGCCGCTCGTTGCGCGCCTTTGTGATCCGCCCGCCCGACTTCCGCATCATGGCGGAGTTCCATCGTGAAGCGGAGGTCGTGGACGAGTCGTTCGACGAGGACGCGATCCACCTCCGTTGCGACATACAGCCGGCGGTTGCCGCCCGC
The DNA here is from genome assembly GCA_016218045.1 of Ignavibacteriota bacterium. Taxonomy (NCBI): domain Bacteria; kingdom Pseudomonadati; phylum Ignavibacteriota; species Ignavibacteriota bacterium. The sequence goes on along the minus strand of JACRFB010000026.1, from coordinate 97,351 downwards.
ATTCTCAAGATCTACGAAGGCCGTGTGGAGGAGGACGATGGAAAAACATGAGTCCCTTCCCGAACCGCGCCCGGGCGTGTTGTACGTCGTATCAACCCCGATCGGGAACCTGCGCGACATCACCCTCCGCGCGCTCGACGTGTTGCGCGGGGTGGACCTGATCGCGGCCGAGGACACACGCACCACGCGTGGCCTGCTGCGACACTACGAGATCGAGACCGACTGCATCAGTTGTTACAGCGGGAACGAACGGGGCCGCATCCCACAGTTGCTCGCGCGGCTCGAGTCGGGCGCCTCCATCGCAGCGGTGTCGGACGCGGGCACCCCCGGTCTGTCCGATCCGGCCGCGCTGCTGGTTTCGGCCGCCGTCGCCCAGGGCATCCCGGTTGTGCCCATACCCGGGGCCTCGGCCGCGCTCGCGGCACTGGTCAGCAGCGGCATGCAGATCGACCGTTTCCACTTCGAGGGATTCCTTCCACAGAAAAAACGACGGCGCGCGCGTATCGCCGCGCTGGCGGACGAGACACGCACGGTGATTCTGTATGAATCCGTCCATCGTCTGATAAAAACCCTGCGCGAATTGCGCGAAGCTCTCGGCGAGCGCCGTGTATCCGTGAGCCGCGAGCTGACAAAACGATTCGAGGAAACGGTGCGCGGCACACTGGGCAGCGTGCTCCAGCATTTTGAGACCCACCCGCCACGGGGTGAATTTGTCATCGTGCTCGAGGGAGCGCGGGAAAATGACAACAGCGAAGAGCCCTCACCCGAAGACGAACAGGGATAACGGGTGCTTTTTTCAGAAAAAGTGGGTATGTTGAAGGTCTAATAGCACAATAAACCAGCTTCCGACTCGTTTCCACCTTATCAACCAGTTCAGGAGGTCGCACATGCACTCACACAGGCATGGTATGAAAAGCGCCGCTCTCATCGTTCTCGCCCTTGTCGCGATGATGTACACGGCACAGGCGCAGAGCGGTAAAATGCTCATCGTCAATCACTTTGTGTCCGATCCCGCAGTCGTCGAGGGACACCTCGTCGTGGCCGACGCCACGGGCGCGGGCGGATCCGTCACCCTGTCGTTCTACGATGAGAACGGCAATCTGGCCGGCAGCGGCAATGAAGCACTGCCCGCAAACGGCAAAATCAACGTCAATCCCGAGAAGTACGTGAAGGGCCGCAAGATGATCGGCACCATTCGCGTCAGCTCCAGCAAACCCGTGGCCGGTCAGTACTGGCAGTTCTACAAGGACAAAAACCTCGGATGGAAGAACATCGCCGTGCCGGCCGCGGTTGCGCCCGGTTCGACGAAGCTCGTCTGCCAGCACTTTGTTTCCGATCCCGCCATCGAGAGCTACATTGTTGTTGCCGACGGCCAGGGCCGCAGCTCGACGGTCTATCTCGAATTCTACAGCGACCAGGGCGATCTCGCCGGCCAGACCAAGGTGGTCATTCCCGCGAACGGCAAGGTCCGCATCGAACCCTACGATCTCGTCGGCAAGAAGAAGATGACGGGTGTCGCGTACATTCAGACCGAAGGCGGCAAGATCACCGGCGAGTACTGGCAGGTGTCGTCGCGCGAGAAATACCAGATTGCGCACGCCATGCTGAGCAGCGCCCCCACGGCCGAATCGCTCGCCAACGAGAAGCTGATGCGTCTCATGGTGCAGTTCGATTTCGACAGCGACAAGATTCAGGCGCGCTCGTTTGCCGATCTCGACGAAGTGGCCAAGGCGATGAACATCGCCTCGAACAAAAAAACCAAATACGAAGTTGGCGGCTATACCGACGACAAGGGCAAGGCGGATTACAATGTGAAGCTCGCCGAGCGCCGCGCAAAATCCGTGAAGGACTATCTCGTGAAGAAGGGCAAGGTCGCCGACAAGCGCCTCGTGATCAAGGGCTACGGACCCGCCAGCCCGATCGTGCCGAACGATTCCGAACTGAATCGGGCGCGCAACCGCCGTGTGGAATTCAAGAAACTTTGACCATGCGCACGATCACGATCAACGTCCACTTACACGACTGAAAGCAGGAGACATCATGAATAGAACAACGCAGTTCCTCGTCATTGCCGCTTTCCTGGTCTTTACCGGCGAGCTTTTCGCGCAGGGCGGCAAGAGTTTCATCATCAACCACTTCGTGTCCGATCCCAGCGTCATCGAATCGCATCTGGTGATCACCGATCTCGACGGCATGGGTCCCGTCGTGAACATGAAGTTCTACAACAACGACGGCAAGCTTGTCGGCGAAGGCAAGGAAATCGTGCAGCCCTTCGGCAAGCTCAACCTGAATCCCGGCAAGTATGTGAACAACGCGGTGGTGAACGGCACAGTGCAGATCACCTCGAGCGGGTACATCAACGCCGAGTACTGGCAGTTCTACAAAAAGGAAGCGTGGAAAAACACCACCACCATCGGTTACCTCGCGCCGGGATACGGCAAGCTCGTGTGTCCGCATTTTGTGGCCGACAAGGGCGTCGAGGCATATCTGGTGCTCTCGAACAGCGACGGCCGCGACGTGACCATCGACGTGAAGTTTTACGATGACAACGGCCGCGAACTCGGCAAGGCCCACGAACTCGTGAAGGCCAACGGCAAGAAGATCCTGAAGCCGACAGACTTCGTGAAGACGCAGGCCACGGGTGTGGCATTCATCAGCGCAACCGGCGGCAAGGTCACCGGCGAATACTGGCAGGCCGAAAAGGACAAGCTGTATCAGACGGCCGTCCCGATGGGCGGACTGTAAAAACACGCTGTTCCCGCATGGAAAAACGCCCCGGGTTCCGGGGCGTTTTTCGTTTCCGTACGTTAGGCGCTATCATTCAATCACGATCCGCAGCCGATGCCTTTCCTATCCGCCATTGAAATACGGAATCTCGCCATTCTCGCCGGCAGCATCCTCGCTCTGCTGGCCCTGGTCGAACTCCTGCACAAACGTTTTGGTTTTGCGCCCGAGATTGCACGAAAATCGGTGCACATCGGCACGGGCATTCTGATCGCCTTCGGCCCTGGTCTTTTTACACGCGCACTGCCGATAGTGCTGCTGTCGCTGGTGTTCATCCTGGTCAATACGGCGGCCTATCACTTCGGTGTGCTGCGCGCAGTGCACCATTCACAGCGCCGCTCCTTCGGCACCGTCTATTACCCCGCGGCCCTGCTCGGGCTGGCGCTCCTGTTCTGGGAAAGCCGGCCCGACATTGTTGTTGCGGCAATGCTGGTGCTGGCGCTGGGCGACGGAGCGGCGGCGGCCGTGGGTGAGAGCATCAGGCGTCCGCGCGAATACCGTCTCGGGTCCGATACAAAATCGCTGCAGGGTTCCGCCGCCATGTTCCTCGTTTCATGCGGCGCATTGGCCATCGCTCATATGACGTCGCCGGCGGGTTTGCTGCCCGCCGCGTCGGGACAGACGCTGCTCCTGATCCTGTTCTGCATCAGTCTCGCAGTCTTCGCCACCGTGTGGGAGGCGATCTCGTCGCGCGGACTCGACAACATCACCGTGCCCTTCGCCGTCGCGGCGGGGCTGTGGATATGGGGCGGATCCGATGCCTCCGCATCGGCCGCACAATTCATCGAGGCCACCATGTTCGGCCTCCTGACAGCGGCCGTCTCCGTGCGCCTGCGCCTGCTCTCGCCCTCCGGCGCGGCAGCGACCTACCTGCTGGCTGTTATCGTGTATGGAACGGGGGGATGGCTGTGGGCGCTGCCGATACTCGCTTTTTTCCTGCTCTCGAGTTTCCTTTCCCGCGCCGGGCGCACGCGCAAGAGCGGCATGGACACGCTGATCGAAAAAACGGGCGCGCGCGACATGTGGCAGGTGGCCGCAAACGGAGGCATCGGCGGCCTCCTCGCGCTCGCGCATGTGGTGTTTCCCGATCCGCGCTGGTACCTCGCCTTTCTCGGCTCCGTCGCCGCGGCGACGGCGGACACATGGGGAACGGAAATTGGCGGACTCGCGCGCGGTCTTCCGCGCAACATCCTGACCTTCCGCCCCTCACCGCGGGGCAGCTCGGGTGCCGTGTCGGTATTGGGTACTCTCGGCGGAATCGCGGGAGCGGCAGTTGTGAGCACCCTGGGGACCGTCATGCTCGGGATGGACGCGGTGCCGTGGTCCCTGCTCGCGGGACTCGTCGCCGCGGGGGCGTTCGCTTCCATCATCGACAGCGTGCTGGGCGCATCGGTGCAGGCGCGGTACACCTGCACCGTGTGCGGATCGGACACGGAGAAACGCGAGCACTGCGGAGCAAAAACGACGCATTCACGCGGCGTGGCCTTTATGGGCAATGATGCAGTGAACATCGTGTGCGTGTGCGCCGGCGCGGCCCTCGGCTGGATCGTCGCGAGCAACTTTTTCATGATATAAGAAAAACGTCTCTGCATCATCCGTATTTTTTTGCTACTTTTTGCGCATTGAAACCGCCGCCGCAGCACCGCAGCACGTGAGACAATCTTCGCGCTCTGCCTTGCTGTACCTGTCGGTTATAGAATGCGAGGAACAACCATGCGCAGACGAATACAGACCTGCTTCACCATCACAGCCCTCCTGCTGCTTGCAGCGGCAGTCGGCCACGCCCAGCTCCGTCCCGTCACACTTGAGGAAAAGGTGACGAAGTCGGCCATGATCGTCGAGGGACGTATCACCGCACAGTCGTCGTACTGGGATGCGGCGCGGGCGCGCATCTACACATCCAACCTCCTTCAGGTGAGCACCGTGTTCCGCGGCGGATTCACGGGCACGGAAATGGAGATCATCACGGAAGGCGGAACCGTGGGGGACGTACACATGCATCTCACCGAGACGCTCGAGCTCGAGCCGGGTGATGCGGGCCTGTTTTTCTGCGAACCCTCGCGGATCCCGGGCATCCTCGCGACAAACAGCGGGCGCAGCATGATGGTGTACGCAAGTCTGCAGGGTTTTGTCCGTTACGATCGCGACGGCAGCGCGGGCGGTCCGTTTATGTCATACGCATCATACAGCACCGATCTTCGCAACGCCGTCACACGCCTCACCGGCGAAACGCCGCGCGTGATCGCGCCGCTGGTTCTGAATTTCGGACAGACGAATCCGAAACAGAAGGCCCTTCTCGCCACGCCGACGATCAGTTCGTTTACACCGGCCAACCGTTCCGCCGGGCAGGACAGCACCATCACGATCACGGGCACAAACTACAACGCGTCGCGCGGATCCGGCACGGTGCGATTCAAAAACGCCGACGACGGCGGCACGACATACATCAGCGCCGCGTCCGCGCAATACACCTCGTGGAGCGCGACGTCGATCACGGTGGAAGTGCCGAGCAAGGCGGGCACGGGTACGATTCGTGTCTTCAACAGCGATCCGGATTCGGTAACCAGCGCGGCCACGCTGACCGTTCCATACGCCCTGCTCGCGGCGACCTTTACGGGCAATTCGCATCCGACACGCTTCATCACCGACAATCCGAACGGCGGGTTGACCTGGCAGATGACCCCGGCGTTCAAAGGTTTCACGTCAGCGCAGGACGCCTTTCTCCGCGCATTCAAAACCTGGCGCTGCGGCACAAACGTATCGGGCGGAATAAACTGGGATATCGGTCCGACAACCGGCGCCGACAGCATCGCCTACGACGGCATCAACGTCATCCGTTTTGATGTCGGCACCGAACTGCCCTCCGGGGTGCTTGGCCGTTGTTCCTCCTACTGGTCCCTCGTGAAATGCGGCAGCGATTCCGCCGCGTATGTGACGGAACTCGACATCGTGTTCGACAGCGGAACGAGTTGGTACTATGCAACGGGAGCACCCGGCGGCTCGCAGTACGATTTCGAGTCCGTCGCCCTGCACGAACTCGGCCACGGACATCAACTCGCGCACGTCATCAACTCGAGCGTGGTGATGCACTACTCGATCGGCGCGGGCGCCACGAAGCGCACCCTGGCGAGCAACGACACCGCCGCCGCAAACGCGGTGCTGCGGCGCAGCATGACCGCCGACGTCTGCACGTATCCGCGCATGACGCAGATCCGGGCAAATGCCGGCCGCGATACCACGATCTGCACGGGCGGATCGGTGGACCTTCGCGCCTACGGCGGCATCACGTATCTGTGGAGCACGGGGGCGGGCGACACGCTTGCAACAAAGACGGTCTCCCCCGCGAGTACCACATCGTACTATGTCTCTGTCACAAACGGAACCTGCCTCACGCAGAACGACACGCTGACCGTCACTGTGAGCAGCGCCCCGACAGCGTCAGCGGGGGCGGACAAGGACATCTGCATCGGCGATTCGGTGCGTATCGGCACGGCAACGACCGACTCGATTTCCACGGTAGGCACCAGCATCGGCGTCAGTTCCTCCATCCCGTACAACACGACCGTCGAGGACGAGCGTACGCAGATGCTCTACATGAAATCCGAACTCAGCGCGGCGGGCGTGAAGAAGGGGTACATCACCGCGGTGGCGCTGCAGGTGTCATCGACCAGCGGCACCAAGGCGATGTCGTCGTTCTCCGTCTCGATGAAAAACACCACGGACACATCGCTGAGCACGGGATTCCGTTCGGGGATGACTCCCGTGCTGTCCATGACCTCGTACACACCTCTCGCGCGCTGGGACACGCTGTACTTCGACACGCCGTTTCTGTGGGACGGCACAAGCAATCTGATTCTCGAGACCTGCTTCAACAATTCCGGCACACCCTCGGCCAGCGCGTATCTCGTGCATGTGAATCTACCCTTCACGCTGTCGTCGTATCGTTCCACTTTTGTGGGAGGAACCGGGGGCTGCGGCGCATCGGCCGCATCAATTACACCGTACAGGCCCATCGCAAAATTCATCTGGCAACCGAAGATGTACGAGTGGTCGCCCAGCGCGGGCCTGAGCCGTTCCGTCGTCTCGTATCCGAAGGCCTCGCCGTCGTCGACCACCACGTACACCGTGACAGTCACGGATACAAACGGCTGCTTCAGCTCCGACGCAATGGTGCTCACCACACATCCCACCAATCCTACCACGCTGACGTGGACCGGTGCCGTTTCGACGGCCTGGAGTACCGCGGGCAACTGGGACGCGCCCTGTGCCGTTCCGACGGCCGGCGACACGGTGTTTATTCCGTCCTCCACCACGCCGCCCGCGTCCATCCCCGCCCTGACACTCGACCGCCTGTCCTACGACAACGCAACGTCGACATCACTCGCGGGGGCGGTGACCGTGGACAACGTGCTGAATCTCGTGAACGGTACAATCGTCCTGGGTTCGAACAACCTGTCCATCGCGGCAACCGGCAGCATTTCCGGAGGAAGTTCCTCGGCGTTTATCGTCACCGACGGCAGCGGTGAATTGCGGCAGGCGGGCATCGGATCCGGCGGCCGCACGGGCGCCATACTCTTCCCGGTGGGCGACAGTGCCGCACGCTATTCGCCTGTGACCATCACCAATTCCGGCACCGCCGACGAGTTCCGCGTGCGTGTGTCGGACGGTGTGCTCAGTGCGGGAACGAGCGGCAGTCCCTTCACCACACACATCGTCGGCAAGACCTGGCATATCGCGGAGGCGGCCGCGGGCGGATCAACAGCCACCGTCCTCCTGCAGTGGAACGGCATCAACGAAACGCCGCTGTTCACACGAAGCAGTTCGGCGATTACGCGCTACAGCGGCTCCTGGTCGGCCATCACCACGTATGCGGCGGCCGGCGGTTCAAATCCGTACACACGCAGCGCCACGAGTGTCTCGTCGTTCGGCCCCTTCGCGGTCGGGGATCCCTCGTCGCCGCTGCCCGTCGAAATGGCGGACTTCACCGCCGAGCGTGTGTCGCGCGGCGTGATGCTGCGCTGGACCACGGTGTCGGAATTAAACAGCTTCCGCTTTGTGGTCGAACGCCGCGCGGCGCCGGGTCTGACGGCCTGGGACGAGGTGGGATCCGTGGACGCGCGCGGCAGCAGCGACAGACCCGGCTCGTATTCCTTCACCGACGCGGCACCACCCGAAACGGAAGCGGTGCAGTACCGGCTCCGGGTAGTGGACCGCGACGGCTCCTTCGACTACAGCCCCGTCGTCACGGTCGCCTTCCGTGTGCCGGCCTCCGTGGTCCTGCACTCCACATTCCCGAATCCGTTCACCACAAAGACCGAGATCGTGTTCTCGATCCCGCGCGCGGACGCGGTGACTCTCGACGTGTACGATGCAAACGGCCGCCTCGTGCGGCGCCTGGAAGACGCGGTGCTGGCGGCCGGTTATCATACGCGCAGCTTCATCGCGGGCGACGAACCAAACGGCGTGTACCGCCTCGTGCTCAGCACCGGCGGCGGCGTACACACGTCGATGCTTGTGCTTGCGCGCTGAGTATCGGACCTGCTGGTCCTTTACTTCTGCCGCTTGAACAGAAACACTTCGCGCGTCGCGCTTGCGGCGGACCCGAACACACCGGTACCGCCGCGGATGTTCGAGAACTCCTCGTTGTACTGCGGCGCGCCGCTGAAACGTGTGAGTTTGAACCAGTTCAGAAAATGTTTGTCGGGCGCGATGATAGCCACCTCATTACGTCCGTGCCATTTGAACACATTCCACACCGTCGGCGCCGAGGTGGCCTGCAGGTAGCCCCAGCGCGCGGTGCCGTAAAACGTGGGCGTCTCGGGCGTCTCGAAATCGTCGAGGTTGTTGGTGCGGCTGTTTTCCTCGCCGGTCGGGGGCTGCAGCAGCGCGCCGTAGGCGAGCGTGTCGAGACAGCGCACGCGGATCAGGAACTCCGCGTTGCTGCCCGCGGACCAGGCGATGCGCAGCGAATCGGGTGACGGCAGTTTGGTGGTATCGCTCGGATACTGCAGTGTCGAGTACGGGAATCGCGTCCACCCGATGCGCTGCGGCGTGACAGTTTCGCCCGTACACACCGCCCCGTCCTTCAGCCGCACAGTGAGTGTGTACGTGGTGCCAGGCTTCACCTTCACACTCGTGTCGGGAAAGGCGTACGCGCCCCCGTCGGACGTTTCGCGAAACACGAGCGGGTAGTCGATTCCGTCGGCCGCGACGGTGATCTGCGCATCACGCACCACCGCGGATGCGTGATTGTACGGGGCGCCCAACGACTGCGACATCAGCACGGTGACACCCTCGATAGGCGCGTCGACAAACAGATACGCCTCGACATACGGCACGGGCACATAGGCGCTGGGCGGTGTGTCTTCGCAGGCGCTTGCGACAAAAAGAAGCACGAGGGCGGAAAAGACGACGGCGGCGCGTTTCAGTAACAGCGGCACGGAGAGGAACGGGGTTGTGGAGTATGTGTATGATTGCATGGCGGCCTCAGAACTTCACTTCGATGGCAAGACTCGGGAGTATCGGCAACAGACGCACGTCCTCGACGGTGGTGACGTCGCCGTCGGTGTTGTAGTACCGGAACCAGATATCGCGCCGCGAATACACGTTGTAGATGTCGAGCAGAATTTTTGCGGGGAGACCGAACACCGTGGTGTTGTAGTTCACGTTGATATTGAGCTGATGCGAGGGCGGGAGACGCAGACCGTATCTGTCGGCCGGCATCGTCACACCGACACTGATATCGTCGCCGGGGATGGAGCTTTGCACACGCGAGGTCATGCCGGTGTACGACTGGCCGGATTGGAACGTAAACGTCGCGCCGACATCCCACGACTCGTCGATCTGGTACATGGCCACGATTTTGACGTCGTGCCGCCGGTCCCAGCGCGGACGGAACCACGCGCCGCGATTGATACGATCGAATTGCCGGTTCATGAAGCCGAGCGCGTATCCCGCCCAACCTGTCAGCCGTCCTATTTTTTTCTGCAGAAACAGCTCGATGCCGAAGGCCTCGCCGCGCCCGTCATAGAAGAAGTCGGCCACATCGCGGCCCGTGGTCGCGAACATGTTCAGCTCGCTCAGGTGATGCATCGTCTTGTAGTACAGATCGATGTTCAGATCGTATCCCTCGACGGGCTGACTTTCCACGCCCAGAACGTAGTGTACCGCGTGAGACGGATTGACGGTGGAATCGGTGGGCAGCCAGGTGTCGAAGAAGCTGAAGTCGGGCAGGGACGCGAGACGGAAGTACTGATGGTACATGCCCCACGAGGCCTTCAGCGCAAGGTTGTACTGGGCCTGCCAGCGCAGGGAGAAGCGCGGATCGAGTTTGACGATGTCGCGCAGCTCGTACCAGTTGCCGCGCAGGCCGAACTGCACCGAGAGCAGATCCGTGAGGTGCATGTTGCCCTGCACGTAGGCGGCAAGTGTGTTGTCGTCGGCGCGAAGATTCATGCGCCCGGTTTCACGCGTGCCTTCGGCGATGGCCGAGTCGGCGTTGCCGGTGAAGTTCTGCAGGTAGGTGAAGAGGTAGTGTGTGCCTTCGAAACCCGACTTCAGCGTGAACGAGGGAGTGACGAACCACTCGAGGTTGCCCTTGAGCGTGTAGTCCTCGATGCCGTTTTCGACGCGGGTCTCCCACCCGGCAGACGCTGTGCGGAAACTGTTCGAGTATTCGCTCCAACTGAGGTTCAGCACCGAGAAAAGATTCTCGCCGAAGACGTGTGTCCAGCGCGAGGCGGCGGCGGTGTTGCGTATGCCCATGCTGCCGTTGAATCCCGAATTGTTGTCGATGTCGAGCTGGTCCTTCCCCGCGAAACCGCTCAGGAACACCTTGTCGGACGAGCCCAGACTCTGCGAGATCTTTGCGTTCGCATCGTAGAAGTAATAGTCCGGAAGCGGATCCTCGGCCGATTCGAGCATACTCGTCAGTGCATCGATGTAGGTGCGCCGGCCTCCGATGAACCACGACCCGTTTCCGACCGGCCCCTGCATGGAGAGCTTCGACGAGATGAGTCCGACCGACGCGAGTCCTTCGATCTGGTTCTGATTGCCGTCCTTCTGTACAAGATCCAGCACCGCCGAAAGACGGCCGCCGTACTCCGCCGGGTACCCGCCCTTGATGAGATCGACGTCCTTTATCGCATCGGTATTGAAGGTGGAGAAGAAACCGAAGAGGTGCGAGGGATTGTAGACGGTGGACCCGTCGAGCAGGACAAGCGTCTGATCGGGCGAGCCGCCGCGTATATACAGGCCGCTCGAAATCTGCGACGATGCAAGCACGCCGGGCAGATATTGGATGGAGCGGAACACGTCGGCTTCACCGCCGATGCGGATCTGCTGTATCTGCGCCGCAGGAATGTTGACATGGCTGACGGTTATCTGCCTGTCGGTCTCGAAGCGGTTTCCCACCACCACCACTTCCTTGCCGCGCAGGGCTTCAGGCAGGAGTATCACATTGATCTTTTTCGATTCGGCGTCACCCAGCGTCACCACCATTTCCTGCTTCTGATATCCCACAAAACTGACAACCATGGTGTAGGTGCCCGCGCCGAGTCCTGCAATCGCGTAGAAGCCGCTTTTGTTTGTCACAGTGCCGAGTGACGTGCCTTTCAGGCGCACCGTCGCACCGACGAGGGTTTCGCCGGTCTCCTTGTCCGTCACAAAGCCCGACACGCCGCCGCCGAGGGTTTCCGGTGTTCCGGCATCGAGGCGCGCAGCCGCCAGGGCGAGCAGGCATAGAGCGAATACAATACGAATGGGTGTTTTTTTCATGTGCTGTTTCATGTGGAGATTCCCTGACGGAAAAGCGGTCGTTCGGCGGAGAAGGCGCGGACTTGGCCCGTCGGCCCCGGTGTGGTACTTTCACAAAGAAGCGGCCAGACAGCCGCTCGTTCTTGCGCACACTATCATTCCGCGTGTACCAATAATCAGCTATTCTACGAACCAGAATCTCAGAGGTTACACTATGCCGGACACGACGCCCCTTGTCATCGTGCTTATGGGAAGCAAATCGGATTGGGAAATTATGAAGAATACGAGTGACATGTTGAACCAATTCGGCGTGCCCCACGAGTGCAAGGTGTTGTCGGCGCACCGCACGCCCGCGCAGGTGACACAGCTTGTCACACATGCCGAAGGACGCGGCGTCGAGGTGATGATCGCCGCCGCCGGCGGGGCCGCGCACCTGGCCGGCGTGGTCGCGGCGCACACCACACTGCCCGTGCTCGGCGTGCCCATGGCCAGCGTGCTCAACGGACTCGACTCGCTGCTCTCCACCGTGCAGATGCCGGCGGGCATCCCGGTCGGCACACTCGCCATCGGCAAGGCCGGTGCGTCGAACGCCGCGCTGCTCGCCGTCGCGATACTCGCCAACAAACGTCCCGACCTGCGCGAAAAACTCCGCGCCTTCCGCACCGCTCAGGCGGAGAAGGTGCTCAACGAGACGCTGCCGTAGGGCTGGAGGGAGACGAGAGACGTGAGACGTGAGACGAGAGACGTGAGACGTGAGACGAGAGACGTGAGACGTGAGACGTGAGACGAGAGACGTGAGACGAGACTGCATTCCATGTGCGGTGCTCGTGCTGTGTCTCCTCTGCCTCATTGGCAGCATGGGTTGCGACAACGAGGACGAGGACGACTTCTGGATGAGGCTGTCCGCCGAGCGCAGCAGCCCTTTGGTCTTTCACGACGCCGGAGACAGCCGTCTCGTCTGCGCGACCGTATCGGGTGCCTACGTCTCAACGGACGGAGGAACACACTGGTCAGCCCGCATAGGCGGGATGCCCAAAGACATCTATATCGATAAATTGGCCGGGGCGAGCGGCGGGGCAGTCTTCTCCGCAACCTTATCGTCTACATGGGTGTACGTTCTGGATACTGCCGCATGGTCATGGAAACGTCTCGGAGAGGAGAACGCTTCCGCGTTTCATAGCCTGCCGGGCGGGGAATTGATCATCGCGAGACCACTGAACGGCCTTTTCGGCAGCACAGACGGAGGGGCCTCGTGGACACCGATCGCGCCACAGGTGATCACGCCCACGAAGAAAGTGACCGTCATCCGCTCCGATACCGCCGGGCGGCTCGTCATCGGCACGACGTCGGGCCTGTACATCTCGGATCCTTCGCGGCAGAGCTGGATCTGCCCTCCCGCACTCGAAGCGAAGAGCATTCTCACGGTCACCTGCACACACGGAAAAATCTATGTGCTGAGTGATGAACTGCATCGCTCCGACGACAATGGGGCGAGCTGGGTGAACCGCGGCCCGGTGGTATCCTCGCATGGGAACGATATGGTGGCGGTGAACAACGCCGTGTGTCTCCGCCATACAACCGGCCCCTTCGTGGAATTCTCCCGGGACGGCGGTGCCACGTGGATCGACGTCACGCCGCCCGGTGTGTGGGTCCATTATTACGACGGCAAGGGCTTTCCGGAGGTTCCACTGTTCATCGGTATCGATGCGGCCGGCTACGCATACAGCGGATTGTATGACCTTCCCTTGCTGCGCAGCAAGCTACCGCTGCAGAGGATGTAACACCACGATCCGGAACTCCCGCACCGACGAGATGCATCTCCCTTCAGGACCTTGCTCCCCATCGCTGTTTTTCTGATCTTTTAAGATTGGACACGATGGAACGCATGGAACCCGACGTCATACAGATACGCGGAGCGCGCGAGCATAACCTGAAGGGCATCGACCTCGACATCCCCCGCGACAAACTCGTGGTGATCACGGGTCTGTCGGGATCGGGGAAGTCGAGTCTCGCTTTCGACACGATTTACGCCGAAGGCCAACGGCGCTATGTCGAGTGCCTGTCGCCATACGCGCGGCAGTTCCTGGGCACGATGGAGCGGCCCGACGTCGACAACATCGAGGGGCTGAGTCCGGCGATATCGATCGAACAGAAGACCGTGAGCCGGAGTCCGCGCTCGACCGTCGGAACCGTGACGGAGATATACGACTACCTGCGCCTGCTCTACGCGCGGGCCGGTGTGCAGCACTGCCCGAACGACGGCACACTCGTGGAGCGGCAGAGTCTGGACCAGATGGTGGACCGCGTCCTCGCCTTCGAGAAGGGCACGCGTCTCATGATCCTGGCCCCCGTGGTGCGCGGTCGCAAGGGCCACTACCGCGAACTGTTCGAGCAGATCGCGAAGGACGGCTTCACGAAGGTGCGTACCGACGGCGAGGTGCGCGAGATCGAGGACGGCATGAAGCTCGACCGCTACAAAATCCACAACGTGGAGATTGTGGTGGACCGTCTCGTGGCCAATCCCGAGGCGCGCGCGCGTGTGACCGATTCACTCGAAATCGCCATGAAATTCGGCGACGGCGTCGTGATCATACACGTGAACGGCGAAGACGTGTTGATGAGCCGCAAAAACGCGTGTCCCGTGTGCGGCTCGAGCTACGACGAACCCGCGCCCAATTCGTTCTCGTTCAACTCGCCCTACGGCGCCTGCCCGGACTGCGACGGACTCGGCGAACGGCGCGAATTCGACATCACGCTCATCTTGCCCGACACCGGCAAATCTCTGAACGACGAAGGGCTCGCGCCGCTCGGCAAACCGCGCAACACCTGGTGGTGGGCGCAGGTGAAGGCCGTGGCACAGAAATTCGGCTTCGACCTCGACACCCCGCTCTCGCAGGTTTCGGCGGAGGCGATGGAGATGCTGCTGCACGGGAGCGGGAAGGAAAAACACAAGATCTCGTACACACATCCCAACGGACGCTCGTCGGTGTACAACGCCTCCATCGCCGGCGTGATACCGAGTCTCAAACACTACTACGACAACACCACGTCGAACGGCATCCGCGAATGGGCCGAGTCGTTCATGACCTCGGTGGCGTGTGCAAGCTGCCAGGGGGGACGGCTCCGGCGCGAATCACTCGCCGTGCGTTTCGGAGGAGCGCCGATACACGAGATCACACGACGCTCGGTAAAGGATGCGCTGGTCTTTTTTTCCGATCTGACACTCACGCCGCGGCAGGAGGAAATCGCGCGGCAGGTGCTGAAGGAGATCGTCTCGCGTCTCGAATTCCTGCACAACGTCGGGCTCGACTATCTCACACTCGACCGCTCGGCGCGATCGCTCTCGGGCGGCGAGGCGCAGCGCATACGGCTTGCGACACAAATCGGCACACAGCTCACGGGAGTCCTGTACATACTCGACGAGCCGTCGATCGGTTTGCATCAGCGCGACAACGTCAAACTCATCGATTCGCTCAAGCGGCTGCGCGACCTCGGCAATTCCGTGATCGTTGTGGAACACGACCGCGAGATGATCGAGAACGCCGACCATGTGATCGACCTTGGTCCGGGCGCCGGGGAATACGGCGGACGTGTGGTGGCCGAGGGGACGGTGGACACGCTCCTTCATGCGACTGCACGCCGTGTAGGACGCGCGGCGGGAAAGAAAAACACCGCAGCCGGAGCCGCCGCCGATCCGGCCGCGACGGAGACACTACCCCCGCATTCGTTGACCGTCGACTATCTGCGTTTGCTGCGCGACATACCGGTGCCCGCCACGCGGCGCGCGGGTCACGGCACACAGCTCGTCCTCCACGGCGCACGCGGCCACAATCTGAAGGACGTGTCGCTGAAGCTGCCGCTCGGCGCCTTCATCTGTGTGACGGGAGTCAGCGGCTCGGGGAAATCGACACTGATAAACGAGACGCTGTATCCCCTGCTCGCGCGACACTTTTACAAGTCGGCCGTCCCGGTTCTGTCGCATCGGCAGATCGAGGGTCTCGAGCACATCGACAAGGTGATCGACATCGATCAGACGCCGATCGGCCGCACACCGCGTTCGAATCCGGCCACGTACACGGGGCTGTTCACCATCATCCGCGATCTGTACACGAGTCTGCCCGAGGCCAAGATCCGCGGCTATTCCGCGGGCCGCTTCAGCTTCAACGTGGAAGGCGGGCGCTGTGACGCCTGCGGCGGCGACGGTGTGCGGAAAATCGAGATGAACTTTCTGCCCGACGTGTACGTGCTGTGCGAGGTCTGCAAGGGCAAACGGTACAACCGTGAAACTCTCGAAGTTCACTTCCACGGCAAATCCATTGCCGACGTGCTCGACATGTCCGTCGAAGACGCCCTCGCATTTTTCGCCGACATACCGCGCGCGCGCCGCAAGCTCGAGACGCTGCACGACGTGGGGCTCGGATACATCCGCCTCGGACAGCAGGCCACCACCCTTTCGGGGGGAGAGGCGCAGCGTGTGAAACTCTCGACCGAGCTGTCGAAAGTCGGCACGGGAAGCACGCTGTACATACTCGACGAACCCACGACCGGCCTGCACTTCGAGGATGTGCGCATGCTGCTCGACGTGCTCGGCAAGCTTGTAGACAAGGGCAACACCGTGGTCGTCATCGAGCACAACCTCGACGTGATCAAGGCGGCCGACTGGGTCATCGATCTCGGTCCCGAAGGTGGACATGAGGGCGGGTACATTGTTGTCGAGGGCACACCGGAAGAGGTTGCGGAATCGGGCAAGGGATACACCGCCGCGTTTCTCCGGGAAGAACTGCGAAAGTCCCGCGGCGCCGCACACGGCTCCTAGCCGACGCGAAGGCGGCGGCGTATACCGCTCCCGTGCGCCGGCTGTTGATATTTCCGATACGTCGGTCCGGTATTTCCGTGCAGCGTGTGCTGAATCGGTACTCCCGCTCACGGCGCCGCGAATCCGCGGACGGACGATACACAACAGCGCGAATTGTAGTATCTTAAGAGCAACAACACTTCAGATACTCGCACGGAAACTTGGAGGGACCATGAAAAGGACCATGGCTGTCGCGCTTTTTGCTGTAGCGGTCTTTCTGTTCGGCCACAACTGCACCGCGCAGAGCGCGGGCGGGCGTGTTTCCTTCGGCTTCAACGGGGGCGGCGTCAAATACTGGGGCGAGTTCAGCGACAATCAATTCTGGCTCGCGGGCGACGTGTTTGTGCGGTACAACATCGTCGGTCCTCTGTCGTTGCACGCGTCCACAACCTTCGGGCAGATGCGCCACAAGGTGACGCCCGAACTCATCAGCAAGTATCCGGACTATTTCGGTGCGGGCGCCAAACTGGGCGACACGTATCCGAACGATCCCGTTGTGATACAGGAGAAGAACGCGATTCGATTCAACACGTACGACCTTCTTCTCTCGGTGAATCCCTTCGCGCAGCAGCGCTTTGTGCCTTACATCTTCGCCGGCGTGGGCTGGCTGGATTGGAATCCCGCAAACATCTTCGCCAACGATCCGCTTCCGAACAACCGCAATGCGCGATACGACAAGGCCAGGATCTACTTCCCCGCTGGCATCGGCTTTGAAACGTATATCACCGACGACATCGTCGTGAACGGCCGCGCCACCATGCATTTCACCGGCACGGATTTCCTGGACGACTACGAGGTGAGCGGCACGGAGAAAGACGCGTTCCTGACCTTCGGCCTCGGCGTGTCGATGTACATCTTCGGCAACATCGACAGCGACAATGACGGACTCACCAACGACGAGGAGCGCACGCTCGGCACGGATCCCAAAAATCCCGACACCGACGGCGACGGACTCAACGACTTCGCGGAGGTGCGTGTCCACAGCACGGATCCGAAAAAATCCGACTCGGACGGCGACAATGTCAACGACGGCGACGAGATTTTCACACACAAGACCTCGCCGGTCAAGGCCGACACCGACAGCGACGGACTGAGCGACGGCGAGGAATTCGCGCGCAAGACCGATCCTCTCGGCGCCGACACCGACAAGGACGGGCTGCTCGACGGCGACGAGGCGCGCACGAGCAAGACCGATCCGACAAAGGCCGACAGCGACGCCGACGGCCTGTCCGACGGCGAGGAGCTGTCGAAGTTCCAGACCAACCCCAACGCCACGGACTCGGATCAGGACGGCCTCAACGACGGCGAGGAAGTGTCGAAATACAAGACCAATCCCATGAAGACCGATTCCGACGGCGACGGCCTGAGCGACGCCGACGAAGTGCGCAAGACCGGCACCGCGCCCGACAATCCCGACACCGACAACGACAAGATCACCGACGGCGACGAGGTGGTGAAATACAAGACCGATCCGAAAAATCCGGACAGCGACAACGACACACTCATCGACGGTGATGAAGTGTCGGACCGCTACCGCACCGATCCGCTTTCGGCCGACACCGACAAGGACAAACTTCGCGACGGCGAGGAAGTGTCGGAGAAATATCGCACCGACCCGCTGAAGGCCGACACCGACGGCGACGCGATTATCGACAGCGAGGACGACTGTCCGCTCATCCCCGGCAAGCCGAGCACGGAGAAGGGCAAGAACGGCTGTCCGCAGAAACCGAAGGTCGGCACACGCGTCGACTTCCCCGAGATTCTGTTCATCGTGAATTCCGACCAGTTCAATTTCGAGGTGCCGGAGACGGGCGCGAATCTCGCGAAGTTGTTGGCCTACGTGCAGCAGTGCGACAGTCTGCAGGTCGGCATCGAGGGCCACGCCTCACGCGAGGGTGATCCCGTGCGGAACCAGGAGCTGTCGGAGCTGCGCGCGAAGCGTGTCGTGCAGTGGCTTATCGAGAACGGCGCCAAACCCGAGAAGTTCAGCCGGACCATCGGCTACGGCTCGAGCCGCGAGAAGGTGCAGGAGCCGACGGGCAAGGCGCTGCGCAAGATGACAAAATCGCAGCTCGAAGCCCTGCGCAAACAGAACCGCCGCATCACCGTCGAGGTGACGCGCACGTGCGACTAGCGAGCGCTCGACGGGGCATATCCCCGCGGACAGCGCTATTCCTCGTCGTCGACATACTTCTTCTGGTGGCAGGCGCGGTGAACATCCCGCGCCTGCTCCACCGTCCCATGACACCCATGCTTGTCGCGGGTTCGGATTCCGGTGTGGTTGTCGAGGAGGTGACACATCCCGCCGACGCGGGAAATATCGAGGCGGGGGATGTGCTGGTCGCGTGGGACGGAAACAAAATCTTCGATCCCGAAGCCGTGGAGCTGTTCGCCGATCTTTCCACAATAGGCAGCGTATGTCATGTGGAATACCGGCGCAACGGGCTGCAGGCGTCGGCGCATATGCGGCTTGTCGCGGCGTATCCGTCGGCGAGTTACGCTATATTCACGGCGGCCACGGCCTTCGTGTGCTGGATGCTCGCGGTGTTTGTGCTTGTCAAACGACCTCGCGACAGCGTGGCACTGGCGATGCACTGGGCGCTTGTGAGCGCGGCGTCGGTCATCATTCTGACATACGGGCGCATCGAGGCGCACGACATTGTGAGCGAAATGCTCCGTGTGTTGTTTTTCGCCACGTACCTCTGCACCTCCGCCGGACTGCTGCTCGTCGCGAGCGAGTTCCCTCTTCGCTGGCTCGGGAGCTTCCGCATCAAGACCGCCGTGCTCTACGGTACTGCCTCCGTTGTGACCGCGGGATTGAGTCTGACACACGTGGCCGTGATGCGCGCGTACGATCCGGATACGTTTCATGTGTTCCTGTTCTTCTACCGCTTCATTCACATCGCGCTCGGCACCGCCACGATCGGCTCGGCCGTCATGTTTTTCCTCTCGTACCGGTGGGCCGAGGATGTGCACACCCGTCGCGCGATACTGCGTTTACTCGCGGCGGTGCTTATCGGACTCGTCCCGCTGCTGGTCCTGAATCTGCTCCCGCAATTCTGGCAAACCGGCGGGCGCGTGCCCGAGCAGTACACCATCATTCTCATCCTGGGCATCCCGTTCACGCTCATTGTGGTGTTCCTGCGTTCGACCATGATGACCGTGGAGGTCGACAGGCACCGGGGTCTGCTGCGCGGCGTCCTCTCCATCGTTGTGTGGTGCGTGTATCTGCTGGCCGTGTTCGCCACCGCCGCGGCGGTGCGGGGTGAAAAAAACTTCACCGAACACCTGCCCGACATCGCCGTGATTGTGGCACTTGCGCTCGCCTACTTCCCTCTGCGGCGCAAGTTCATGCGCTCGCTCGACGACGCCCTGTTCCCCGCGCGCGCCAATCTCGAACGCATCGTGCGGACCGTCGCGTCACGTTTGAACAGCGAGCTGAGCACGGAATCGATCGCGCGGCAGGTGACGGACGAGTTGCGGTCGTTACTGCGCGCCGAGGAGTGCGCCGTGTACGTCGTCGTGCCCGGCATCGGCGACCTCGCCCGCGTCGCGGACGTCGACAATGGCGGCGGAGAGCGGCTCGAAACGCCCGCCGACGCAGGCCGGACGTTGCATCCGGGCGAAGTGTTTGCGCTGCCCGAGGCGACGAGGGACAAGCAGGACATACCGGCCGCAATCGCCGCCTGGCTGCGCGCGCACGTGTGGACAGTGGCCGCACCGCTGCACAGCAGCGGCGGCGAGCTGCTGGGTGTGATTGTGCTGCGTATGAAATCGCGCGCCGACGCGATTCACGCCGAGGAGTTGGAACTGCTGCGCGCCCTTGCGGCGGAGACGGCGCGCGCGCTCGAGCGGCTGCATTTACACGAGCGTATGATCATCGAGACGGAAGAACGCCGGCGTTTGGAAGAGCTGAATCGGATGAAGTCGTTTTTTGTTTCGGGCGTCTCGCATCAGCTCCGCACACCCTTGACCTCGATCCGCATGTTCGCGGAGATGCTGCGCGAGGGCACCATCACCGATCCGGACAGAGCGCGCGAGTATCTCGACATCATCGAGGGCGAGACGGGGCGGCTCGCGCGACTGATAGACAATGTTCTCGACTTCTCGCGCATCGAGCGCGGTATCAAGGAATACCGGCGCATCCCCGTGGATCCGGCCGAGCTCACACGCAGGGCCGCCGCGGCATTACATTACCAGTTTCTTTCCGAAAAGGCGGCCTTCGAGGTCGACATCGCGCCCGGTACTCCCCCGATCGAGGCGGATGCGGACGCGCTGCAGGAGGCCGTCATGAATCTGCTCGACAATGCGCTGAAGTATTCGCGCACGCCGAAGCAGGTCTGGCTGCGCCTCGTACCGGACGGTGCCGACGTGGTCTTCGAGGTGCGCGACCGCGGTGTCGGCATTGCCGCCGACAAACTCCCGCTCATCTTCGATCCGTTCTTCCGCGCCCGCGACCCGAACGCGGCACGCGCGGGCGGCGCCGGGCTGGGCCTCGCGCTGGTCGCGGATATCGCGCGCGCGCACGGCGGGCGCGTGGATGTGAGCAGTGTTGAAGGCGAGGGCAGCACCTTCCGTATTTTTATTCCCGCGGCCCGTGCGTCCGCCGCGACGCAACCGCGTGAACAGACAGAGAACGACGGCACACACATCACACACACGGCACACGCATGAAACGCATTCTCATCGTGGAAGACGACACCGCCATTCTTCGCGGCCTCACCGACGCGCTGACGGCGGAACACTTTGACGTCATCGGGGAAAGCGACGGAGCGGCCGGGTACCGGACGGCCGCATCCATGCGCTTCGATCTCATCGTGCTCGATCTCATGCTTCCCGGCATGGACGGCCGCGACATCTGCAAGGAACTCCGCGCCGCGGGCAACACCACACCCATCATCATGCTCACGAGCCGCGGCGAGGAATTCGACAAGGTGCTCGGCCTCGAACTCGGCTCCGACGATTACATGACCAAACCATTCAGCGTGCGCGAGCTGATCGCGCGCATACGCGCGATTCTGCGGCGCGGCAGCGACACCCCGGCCGCGCTGACCGAGTTTTTCTTCGACGAGGTGCAGGTCGACTTCCGCAGGCAGGAGGTGCGCCGCGCAGGGGCCGTGCTCGACGTCAGCGCGCGCGAGTTTCAACTGCTCAAGTACCTTGTCGAGCGCGAGGGCGAGGTCATCACCCGCGCGCAGCTCCTCGACGACGTGTGGGGGTACGACGCGACTCCCACCACACGCACGGTGGACAACTTCATCCTGTCGCTCCGCAAAAAAATCGAAATCGATCCATCACACCCGCGCCATATCGTCACTGTGCATACCGCGGGGTACAAGTTCGTGCAATGAGACATCTTGTATTCTCCGGCCTGTGTATGCTTGCCTGCATGGTATTCGCGCAGGCGCAGAATGTGCGTGTCGCGACCGTCAACATCTGGTCGGGTCTGGACTACAGCGGCACGCTGTGTGTCGGCGAGGTGGAAACGGACGAGCAGCGCGCGCTGCGCCACGATTCCCTCGTAAGCGCGCTGCGCGCGCTCGACGCCGACATCATCGCGCTGCAGGAGGTGAATCCGTCCTCGTCCCTCACCTGTGACATTGCGGACGCGCTGGGCTACGACGCGGTCTCGCACCGTGTCAACGCCGGTCTCAAGGCCGGGCGCGTGGGCCTGCCGTGGAATCTGAACGAGGGCATAGCCATCCTCGCCAAACGGGCATTGCGGCTCGAGCTTGTCGACGTCGTTGATCTTTCGGGCAACTTCGGCGTGTCGGGCAACATCCTCTCCTTCCATTTCACGGAGAACAACGCGGCGCTTGTTGCGCGTGTGATGATAGACGGTGCCGTGCTCCATATCGTGAACGTGCATCTCGACGCGTCGGTACCCGCGACACCTGAAACGCGGGACTGGCTCGACAGGCATCTGCGGACCGCCGCGGGCGGCGCTACAACCGGCGACGAGATACGCCGCGACTTCGAGGAGCGTGCGGCAAAGCGGCGCGATCAGGCACTGCGTCTGCGCGGCTACCTCGACGAAAAAATCGGATCGTCGCCTCTGATACTGCTCGGCGATTTCAACACGACGGCCGATGATTCGGATCTGCGAATCCTTTTTCCGGACAGTACTCTCACCGACGTGACCGCGGGTCTGCCGCCCACCTGGGATCCACGCTCGAATGCACACGTGTCGCTGTCGCGTGCCGCCATGGCCCGTGTCGACTCCGGCGATGCGATCGGAGCCCTCGGCTACTGGCACGACGGCATGGCGCGAAAGATCGACCACATTTTCGCGGGTCCGGGTCTGGTACAATCCGAACGCGGCACAGCCGCATTGATAGGCGCGGGAGCGGCATTTTCCGATCACTACGGCGTGTATGCCGACATCAATCTCCGCTCGATGTTGTCGCAGGTGCCGCACGACGGCGACGGCCTGCCCAGCAATGTGACTACGACATGGGAATATTTCCCCGTACCCGTGTACGATTCCAACTTCGGTCTTGCGATCGTCGCGAAGACGCTGCTCGTCAATCAACTCGGCGCACGCGAGAGTTTCGACGCCATGGCCTTCTTCAGCATGAAAGGCGAGAAGTACTTCAAGTTCGTCACCTCCTTCCCGCACACCGACGTGCGGCAGGGGAAGGTGTACGACATGGCGGCGGACCTTGAACTCCGGTACGACTGGAATCCGGAGTACAATTTCTACGGCATAGGATCGGCCGCGCCCTTCGAGCGCGGCGAGAAGCTCACCCGCGAGTTCGTCGATGCCGCGCTCACATTCTCGCGCGGATGGACGACAAGATTCGTCACCGACGTGCGGCTTCGATGGATGTGGAACCGCAACACCGACTTCTCCGATTCGGGTGCGCTGGCGGCAACACCCGACGCGCGCGGCACCGAACGTGTGACGGCATCTTCGCTGCGTGTGTCGGCGCGCTACGACACACGCGATATCTTCTTCAACCCCTCACGCGGTGTTGTGGCTGAGCTCGAGCTGGAATACGCGGTTCCGCTCGCCGTCCGAGACGCCGAGTTCGCCCGCATAGGCGCGACACTGCAATGGTACGCCACGCTCTTTTACCCGCGCACCGTGCTCGCCGCGCGTCTCACAGCCCAGTCCGTATTCGGCGCGGGTATCCCCGTGCATTACCTCCCGAGCATCGGCGGCAACGACACGCAGCGCGGTCTCACCGCCGACCGCTTCGTGGACAAGACAACGGCAATTGCGAACGTCGAACTGCGCTTCCCCATTGTCTGGCGTTTCGGCGCCGTGCTCGGACTCGATGCAGGCAAGGTGTGGCCGGATCCACTGCGTGTGGATCTCAACCGCTGGTCCGTGGGACGTGTGGTCGGCCTGCGTTTTTACTACGACACCTTCGTTGCGCGGGCGGACGTCGGCTTCGGTCCTGAAAGCACCGGCTTGTATCTGAATTTCGGACAGGCATTTTAGCAGCAACAGCAGTCGCAGCCCCCGGCAACAATCAGGATATCCCCCGACATGAAAATCTCCATCCGCCGTTTCACCAAAATCTTCTTCGGACTTTTTGCCGTTGTTCTGCTCGGCATACAGCTTGTGCCCTACGGCCGCGATCACAGCAATCCCGCCGTGACAGGTGAGCCGCCGTGGAATTCGCCCGAGACGCGCGCCCTCTTCACACGCGCCTGCGCCGATTGCCACAGCAACGAGACCGTGTGGCCCTGGCATTCACACATCGCCCCGGCGTCGTGGCTTGTGCAGGACGATGTCGAGAGAGGCCGCGCAAAGATGAATCTCTCGCAGTGGGGCAGCGGCGAGCAGGAGGCCGACGAAGCCGCCTCTGAAGTACGCAGCGGTGAAATGCCCCTGAAAAAATATACGTTGATGCATCCGTCGGCATCACTCACCGACGCCGAGAAGGAGAAGCTCGCGCAGGGACTCGAGGCGACCTTTGGTCCCGCCAAACCCGAGACAGCCGCCGGGCACGGAGACGAGGACCGCGAATAGTCCGCCCCAGCTCCGCGCCACGCGCAAATCGCGGAACTACGACACACATACAACAACGCCCCGCTGAGCGGGGCGTTGTTGTTATTCCCTAGCGGTACCCGCGTAGCTCGCCGCACGGTGTATCCACTTGTTCTGTCAGGCGAACCGAGGCGCACGCAAATCGTATACATAACATCCGATATTATTGTCGTATTAATGTAATTATTTTTCCGATTTGCCTTGACAATGGGGGGGGGGGGGTATTATATTCTGTACGGATTGGGTTCTGTCTTCTCCTTCAGGGTCACACGCATGAATCGATGCAGGGTTTCGTTCATTGCCAGTCTCCTCGTCCTCGCGCCGGTGATTGTGGCGGCCCAGGTCGTGTCGTCGCCCTCACCCATCGTGTCGATGACGGTGGGGAAGGTCACGGCGCTGCTCGATACAAGTTCCGGCCGCTTCGGCGTTACCCACGCCGACGGGCGCACCGTTCTCTGGCGACACCCGTACAACCTGACCTCACATCTGAGTGTGTCCATCGACGGACGGGTGTGGGCGAATTACCGCTGGGCGATCCTGGGCCGCGATGTGAATGTGACAAATCTGGGCAAGGGGACAGCCGAACGGCTGCAGGACCGCCTGCGCTACACCTGGCTGCTGGCAACACGCACAGGCCAGTATGCGGTGATCGAGGATTTGATTCCCGTGTCGGCGCCGCCGTGGAACGAGGTGCGCGTACGCGTGCGGGTGGAGAACCGGACCGGCGCGGCCGCGGCGGTGGGCGTGGCCGTGCAGATGGACGTAAACGCGGCGGGAAACGACAACGCGCCGCTGCTGCTCGGGACCGCGTCCTGCACGGCCGAAACGCTGCTCGCGGATCATGCCGTGCCCACGCGCTGGAGCGTGGCGGGCGGGATATTTGCGCCCGACACAGCGGTGGGGCGCCTTGCAGGCGAGGGTGTGACACCGCCCGACCTGTTCCTGGCCGGCCAGTGGCGCTCGCATGGTGCGCTGGGCATGGCGGCGTACGGGTACAGGGGTTTGCCCGGACGCCCGATAGACGACGCGGCGGTGTACCTCGAATGGTATGCGGCGGCAGTGCCCCCGGCCGGCGCGAGAGAGACCGGCACGGCACTCGGCTTCCGCGCCGCCGATCCACCACCCGTGCCGACCTCGTTCGGGAAGAGGTTTATTGTAAGGGCGGAGGACGTTCATGGAGGCGAGCATCGAGCCGATTGCCTGCTGCTTGTGTCAGCCGAGAACACCGAAGTACACCTGCGGTACATTGACGATAGACACATCAATTTCGCACCGCGTGATACAACCATCACACTCTTGGCAGGCATTCCCGATACCGTCTGTCTCACTGAGTACATCTGGCGTCCACCTGACCCAATGTATTGGCCGGATTCACTGCATTGTTATCAGAGTATGACGATTCATCTTGACGGCACACGGCCATTCGGGGCCGCGAAAGTGGATGAACAGACCGACGCTACCCTTATTTGGCCGGCGGAAACCGCGGCAACGGAGTATATACTTCCGGGTGGTTTGAGAACTGGCGAATGTTTTGTAATAACCATGGACAGCGCGGCGGAGATACGGGTGCTTCCCCGGGAGTTCGACCTGATACGTGGTCTCTTCGATCGCAACGTCCTCCGCGAGACATACACTCGCGGTATCCGGAGTTCATTCCGGCTTCCACCGCGATCCTGGACGCATCTGCATGTACCGGACACCACCTGGTGGAGAAACACACCGAGATATGCCTTCGATCCACGTACCTCCCCACGGGATTACAATGGAACCGTCATCACGGCCGATGCTCCCATTCAGGTGATACAACATTTCGCAGGAGGCATCCCCTACGACACGACACGCTACTGGGATGGGGGGAACCTGTTCACGAGACACTGGGGGGGAGTGGGCTTCGACGGGGTTCCCGACGAACGTCGCCTCGGTACGGAATACGTTTTTGTCCCCTACGAGAAACGTGTGGCGCTGCGCTACGAGGACATGCTGCGCATTGTCGCATGGCACGATTCCACGCGTGTGTTCCTGGGCGATTCGGCACGGCAGCGCCTGCTGCACCGCGGAGACCGTTTCGACACACTCCTCGCCGTGCCTATGGTTGTGACGGCGAGCAAACCCGTCATGGCCTATCAGTTCGCGGCCTTCTGGGACTACACTTGTCCCTGGGATTCCGCCGCCACGGCGGGTGTGGTAGCGCTGCACCCGACGGAGTTGTGGGGGCGCGAGTACTACGGTTTCGCCGATTTGATTACCCTCCCGAATCACTCTACGAACCATTACGTGATCGCGGCGCATCACCGGGTGCGCGTTTATGCGCGCGCGGGCGAATCAGACACCATCACGTTGAACGGCACTCCCATTCCGCCAGCACTTTTCCGCCGCATCGGAAATTACGCCTGGTACGATATGGAAATGCCACAGGGACCGGCAGTCGTTCGATCGCCCAAACCCTGCCTGATGCTCGTCTATGGCTGGCAACGGGCGGATTTTCCATTTTCTGGTTTAATAATACAGGGTGTGGCATACATCCCTCCGTTCAGATGATTGAGAGGCATCGGATACAGCAATTCGGGAGCGACTGAAGCACCGCTATACTTATACACGACATACCGCACCCTGCGCAAGCGCGCGTACGCCGGGTTTCATGCAACACACCCCATCATCCATGGAGTTTCCATGAAACACCTTCTCACACGAGGAATCCTCGCGGGGATTCTCGCATTTGCGTTCACCTGCCCGCTACGCGCGCAGTACATCGATTTCTCGTTCAACGGCTGCGAACTCGCATTCCAAAACACTCTTCAAACATCCGCGACATTTTCCTTCGCACTGAAAGGATTCGTATTCAAGGAGGACCTCCTCTACGACGACCAGTATGCATATCCGCAAACCGCGACTCTCAGTAATTTCCTCGACGCTGCCGGATACAACGCCCCCTACCGCGCGGGTCAGGGAAGTGCGGGAGGCGATATCACGACCTATGAAGGAACGGTCGGCGCTGGTGAGTTCACCGTTACCGTCAATAATACATGGTCATTCATCCTCAACCTCATCGATGCAAATTTCGGAGCAGGCAATACATACCGTGTGCTCTTTGTGTGGGATGGAAGCTACCTCACGGCGTTTGTCGCGTCACCGAACGCGACGGATCCGATGCGTTGCGAGCAATCCATCACCATCCAGCCCAACGACTACGTGCATCTGCGCGACCTCATACGCGGCGCCACAGGCGGCGGCACAGCGTTCACGACATACAAACGCGACCGGGGTTCACTCGCCACACGGCTCTTCGAACTCGGAGGGGGCGACCTCCCGCGCTACGGCATCGACAATGCCCGGCTCGACGTCAACTGCCGCATGACAGCCGACGTGTACGTGTCCTCCACGAACGACAAAACCCTCGACATCGAGGGCTTCGCCGACAATCTCTACAGCAGCGAACTCACCACAACCTGGTACTTCGACGATGGAACCGGTCTCGACGTATATGGCCGTATTCACGCGGGGACGCTGGTCGACAACTCGCGGATTAACTTCACGTCGAGTTCCGCCTCGCCGACGCC
Source organism: Ignavibacteriota bacterium (assembly GCA_016218045.1). NCBI lineage: Bacteria > Pseudomonadati > Ignavibacteriota > Ignavibacteriota bacterium. The sequence continues at coordinate 69,402 of JACRFB010000026.1, read as the reverse complement.
CGGCCTCTGGGACGGTGTTGTCATACAGTCCAATCTTGCCTCCGACGGCGACCATTTCTATGTCACATACGCGCGCACCGCGCTTGCGATCATCGACAATCATACAACCTCGACCTTCACGACCTGTACATTCTCGCAGAATCTGTACCACGGGGTCCTCGTCTCCAACAGCTATCCGCGCTTCTTCGGCGTGACGGCGTCGAATTCCAACTCCGACGGTGTGAAAGTGCAGGGACCTGAAGCCGCGCCGTGGTTCAAGAATGGTTCCATTGTGGGTAACGGCGGAAATGGCGTGAGCATCGACGACAACGCCTATGCCTACCTAGGACAGCTCCTCGTCACCTCGAACGATCTTCATGGCGTGGCCGTGTTCTCGAACTCGTGGCCGTATATCGACAGTTGTCAGATCTTTTCGAACGGAGAGAGCGGCATCTACTCGTATGACAACGGGTATAAGTGGACCACTGTGCGGCATTCGCGCATCGGAACCAACAACTGGTGGGGTCTGCACAACGTCTCAAACGGATACCTCCGGGCCTATTACGCGCCGCCGGGCATGACCGATCCCGAAGACCTCGCCGTGCAGCCCGATTCGCTCGGTCTCAACTGCGTGCACGACAATGTGATCGAGAATCTGTTCGGTGATCAAAACAGCATTTTCGAGATGGCCCGTGTCTACGAGGCGCCTGATCAGGGCGGCACGATGGTGGCGCATTTTCAGGGGAGAGACAATTCGATCGTCTATGCCAACCCTGGGCAGTACCAGGGGACGATGGACGGCGGCTCCGAGGCCTGGGTGATACAGGACTGGTGGAACAACAACTACGCGTTTAATCTTCCGAACGGGAGCGCCTACACGTTCCCGCGTCTGAGTGCGAATCCGGTGTCCGGCTGCGGCGAGGAACTCGGACCTTCAGGTATAGGCGGAAGCGTGGCAGCCGGAACTGCATCGCCGTATGACAGCCGTGCATGGTGGCAGCGGGCGGGCGATCCCCCGTCGATGAAACAGTACCTGCAGACGCAACTTGCCACGCTTGGCGCGGGCGACTTGGATTACGGCCTGTTCATGCTCGGCCGCCGGGTGGACTCGCTGCAGATGGATGTGTTCTGCCGCACGCTGCTCGGCGCAACGAAGGATGCGGACAAGCGCGCAGCGGCGCTCGCACACCTGGGCAAGAGTCTCATGTCGCAGCGGCGCTACGCCGACGCGGTGGCGGTGTACGACGAGATCGCGGCGCTGTCGCCCGCGAAGGTCAACTCGCGCCACACATCGGCACAGGGCATGGCAGCGCTCATGGAATCCTACGCGGGCGACAAGACGGCCGGACTCGCGCGGCTCGATACGGCCCTCGCCGTATTCCCCGCCGATCGGCAGCTTCTGGCGGCCTGGCACCTGCTCGGCGGAGGCGCTCGGGTCGGTACACCAAAGCGCGCCGCCACGGACGGCCTGCCGGCAGGGTATATGCTGGACGAGTCGTACCCGAATCCCTTCAGTGAGAGCACCATGATTCGATTCACCCTGCCAGAGACAGCGGCGCTACGGATCACGGTGTATGACGCACTCGGGCATGCGCTGGCCGTTCCTGTCGACGACGTATACGAAGCCGGTCCCCATGGTGTTGAATGGAACGCCGCAGGACTGGCTCCGGGTATGTATTTTATCACGATGCGTGTGGGCGCCCATGAAACGACGCGCACCGTCATCCTGGCGCGGTAATACACATCCGGTCGAGTGCCTGATTGGCGCAGACACATTGGATACGAGCTTTCCGCGGAGTGGAGTCGGATTCACGCCTCCACTCCGCGGCAGTTTTTTACATTAGTCAGACTAATGCTGCATACGGCCATTGATCTTCGGATATCAGAACTTTTACTTCATCCTGTCAGGCCGTCCACAGTTCGGTTGTCGTATGGTGTTGATGAAAGCACGTCCGGCGGTGTGTAAACCCCCGTGGTGAACAGTAGCAACGAGGCCTTGGAGGCGTCTATGAAAAAAAGGATAATCTACCCCGTTTTTCTGGCAGCACTCGCCGTTATGACGATGGTCATGCAGGCCCAGGTTCTGCAGCGGAAGTACTGGATACCATACAGTCCGGTCCGCTGCATCGCGGTTACGGATTCGCTCGTTTTCCTTGGCGGCGATTTCGTCCGCATCGGACCATACACGGGAAATCTTGTCGCGATGGACCCGGTCACGGCGGAACGTATGCCTGGTTTGCCGGAAGTCAACGGCATCGTGCGTGCCATCGTACCCGACGGCGCGCGGGGGTATTTTATCGGCGGCAATTTTACACGCGTCGGGGTACTTGAGGCACGGCACCTGGTGCATGTGCACGCCGATGGCACACCTGATCGCGCATGGTTGCCCGAACCCGACGGGGAGGTGATGTCGCTTGATCGCGTCGGCGATGTATTAATCGTCGGTGGATCGTTCCGGACCATCGGCGGTTTGGACAGAGAGAATCTCGCGGCGGTGGACACACGTTCGGGTATGGCGTTGGGCGCATTTCCCTCGGCGGATGCAACCGTGCGGTCCGTACATATCGCGCACGGCACCGTGTACGTTGGAGGTGATTTCACGACACTGGGCGCGCTGCAGCGCTCTCATCTCGCCGCGCTGGATGCAGGCACGGGAGCAGTCCGGGCCTGGGATCCCGGAGTTGATTCGGCAGTGTACTGCCTGCGATCCATCGACAGCGTCCTGTACGTCGGAGGGAAATTCGTCTCGATCGGAGGAACGGCGCGGGCACGCCTCGCGGCACTCGATCTCGCGACGGGCACTCCCTTGCCCTGGCGGGCGGATGCGAATGCGCCGGTGCACGCTCTGGCGTTACGGGGAGATGCCCTGTACGCCGGTGGCGAGTTCACCAACATCGGAAACGCCGCGCGTCAGCACATCGCGTCGCTTCACACAGCGACAGGCGATACGCTTCCGTGGCGTACAGGATTGAACAGCACCGTGCAGACACTCGAAGTGAGTGGCGCGGTTCTGTACGCAGGCGGGAAATTCACAAGGGCAGGTGATTCCTTGCGCATGTACCTTGCCGACTTTTCCTATGTCGACGGTTCGCTCGGCGCGTGGGCGCCGCAGGCGAATTGGCCCGCCTTCGCGCTTCTGACCGAAGAGAGCAGAATAGTCGCCGGCGGACAATTATCCAGCGTGAACAGCGTGGAACGTGTACACATTGCCGCGTTGGACAAAAGGACGGGTGCCCCGACGCCGTGGAATCCGAGAGCGGATAATGTGGTGACGGGTCTGCTGCTTGCGGGTGATACACTGTTCGTGAGCGGCGACTTCGCATGGATAGACGGGGCGGCGCGCGCACGCCTGGCGGCTTTCGATGCCATACGCTGCTCATTGCTCCCGTGGCGCATTGTCGGATTCGCGCCGGGATCGGATGTCTCCCGGTTTTCCAAGGCGACCGCGGGCTCGAGCGTTTCATCGCTCGCGGTACACGGTAACAGGGTGTTTCTCGGAGGCGTCAATAAGGAGTATTCCGTCTTTGATCGCGAGAGTGGCCGCAAACTCGACTACTGGCAACCCAATCCGGGAAGGAACGGCGCATCAACACTGCTCTCCGTCGGCGACACACTTTTTGTCGGCGGTGACTTCCTCTCCATCGGAGGGCAGCCGCGTTTCAATCTCGCCGCGTTCGACGCGCGCAATGGGTCCTTGCTTTCCTGGAATGCCCGTTTATCGATGATAACCGGTTCGGATGCGGTGTACGGACTCGCCGCGAGGAATGGCATATTGTACGCGGGTGGCAGGTTCGGCTTTGTGTACGGACGCGACCTCGCGGCGATCACAATATCAACAGGCGAAACGATGCCGTGGGCTCCGGTGACTCTGTCAGGATCGGGGAACTCGGCTTCGATATTCTCACTCGCCGCGGCCGGGAACACCGTGTACGCAGGCGGCAACTTCATGCAGATGGGAGGCGTCGATATCGCGTGTCTCGCCGCGATCGATGCGAACACGGGATGGGCAAAACCCTGGAATCCGAAAGCCAACGGCTACGTGCAGGCGATTACCGTCGACGGTATCACCGTGTACGCCGGCGGAGTCTTCTCGCGATGTATGGACGAATACCGATCCTACTTCGCCGCGGTAGACGATTCCACTCAGACACTGGGTGATGATCGACCCGCACCCGGACGCGCAACGGCGCTCACGATAGAGGCCCCGTATCCGAATCCTGGACTGGAGTATGTTGTGCTGCGTGTGCATACGTCACGGCGGCAGGAAGTCTCCGTCCATGTCACTGATCTGCTCGGAAGAACAATTCTGACGATCGCCGATCAGAAAGTATCCGGTATCGGCACACACCCGATTCGAATCCCGGTGAGTGGGCTCCGATCAGGCGCCTACATCTGCACCGTCACGGACGGCGAAGGGGCATCCATCGGAACGACATTCCAGGTGCTGCGCTAGGACCATGAAGAGGGTTTATGACGAAACAGGAGATCACACCTCCATGATCTCGGTTTCTTTGGCTTTCAGGAGCTGGTCGATGATGCCGATGTGTTTATCGGTGAGATCCTGCACCTGTTTTTCCGCCTTTTTGCGTTCGTCCTCGGAGACGTGATCGTCCTTTTCGGCCTTCTTCAAATGTTCGTTGGCATCGCGGCGCACATTACGCAGCGCGACCTTGGCCTCTTCGCCGAAGCGGCGCACGAGTTTCACGAATTCCTTGCGGCGCTCCTCGTTGAGCGCGGGGATGGGCACACGGATGAGGGTGCCGTCGTTGGCGGGATTCAAGCCGAGATCGGCGGTGAGAATCGCCTTTTCGATCGCCTGGATCGTTCCCCGATCCCACGGCTGCACGGCGAGTGTATGCGCGTCGAGCACCGACACGTTGGCAACCTGATTGAGCGGCATGTGTGATCCGTACGCATCGACTTTCACCCCGTCGAGCAGGGCGGTTGTCGCTTTTCCCGTGCGGATCTTGTGCAGTTCATTCCGCAGGGCTTCCACCGATTTGTCCATGCGGTGCGTGGCGTCCTTAACGATGTCCTGAATCATTCGGAACTCCGGTTTATGAACGGTCTGGGGATTTCGATGCGGCCAGCGATGTAACAAGTGTCCCGACATGTTCGCCGCGCGCGATGCGGCTCAGCGCATTGGGCGAGTTGATGTCGCAGACGACGAGCGGGAGATTGTTCTCGCGGCACAGGGTGATGGCGGTGAGATCCATCACGCGCAATTCACGTTTGATCACGTCGATATAATCGATCGTGTCGAAACGCTGCGCCGAGGGATTCTTCTCGGGATCCGCATCGTACACGCCGTCGACGCGTGTGCCCTTGATGATGACATCGGCCTCGATTTCCACCGCGCGCAGCGCGGCGGCGGTGTCGGTCGTAAAGTTCGGGTGTCCCGTGCCGGCGCCCATGATCACCACGCGGTTCTTCTCGAGGTGACGGATGACACGGCGGCGGATGTACGGTTCGGCGATCTGGTTCATCTCGATCGCACTGGTAAGGCGTGTGACAACACCCTTCGCCTCGAGCATGTTCTGCAGCGCGAGCGAGTTTATCATCGTCGCAAGCATGCCCATCTGATCGCCCGAGGCCTTGTGCAGGCCCTGCGCAACCGCGGCCACGCCGCGGTAAATGTTGCCTCCGCCCAGCACGATGCCCACCTGGGCGCCCAGCTCGACGAGCGGAAGAATTTCGAGCGCGTACTGTTCGAGCGCCGCGGGATCGATGCCGTATGCGCGCTCGCCCATCAGCGATTCGCCGCTCAGCTTGAGAAGGATACGCTTGTAGCGAAGATCCATGGGAGGTGCCTATACACGAAGGCCTTCCGGCGGAAAACCGGAAGGCCTGTGAGGGGATTCGATATTAGTTACCTTCGCCGACCTGGAAACGCGTGAAGCGGATGACGGAGAGGGGTTCGCCGATCGTCTTCCCGACGGCCTCGACGTGCTCCTTCACCGTCTTTGTGGTGTCGCGCACAAAGCTCTGCTCCAGAAGCGTGTATTCCTGGAAGTACTTGTTGAGTTTTCCTTCCGCGATACGGTCCACCATGTTTTCGGGCTTGCCCTGCTCGAGCGCCTGCTGGCGGTACAGCTCGAGTTCCTTCTCGCGCACGTCGGCCGGAACCGCATCGCGGTCGACGGCGACGGGATTCATCGCGGCAACCTGCATGGCGAGATCCTTGCCGAGCTGGACGACTTCGTCGGACTTTTTGCCCGCCGACAGTTCGATGAGCACGCCGAGCTTTGCGCCGGGGTGGATATAGTCGATCATCTGGCCCTGCGTGGTGAACGCGGCGAAACGGCGGACTTCAATCTTCTCGCCGATCTTGCCGATGATGTCGGTAAGCGCATCCGCGAGCGGACGGCCGTTCGATTCGAGGGCGAGAAGCGCGGGCACGTCGGCCGGGCGCGCGGTCTTGACCGCGGCCATCGCCTCCGCTGCAAAGCCGAGGAAGTCGGCGCTGCGCGCGACGAAGTCGGTTTCACAATTCACTTCGATGATAACGCCGTTGCTGCCGTCGATCTCGGTCAGAACCACGCCTTCGTTGGCGGCACGGTCTGAACGTTTTTCGGCCGTGGCCGCGCCCTTTTTGCGCAGGTACTCGATCGCTTTCTCCATGTCGCCTTCGGAATCGGCAAGCGCCTTCTTGCAATCCATCATGCCGGCGCCGGTCTTGTCGCGAAGGGCCTTCACTACTGCTGCTGAAATCTCCATGATACTCTGTCGTCGCTATTATGTGATGGGATACGTGTCTCTGCGTGCGGCTCAGGCGCCGGCTTCCTCGTTGCGTTCGGTTTCCTTCGCGACGCGCTCGTCCTCGGCTTCCATTTCGGCCTTCACGAGTTTGGCCTTTTCGCGGCCTTCGATGATGGCGTTGGCGATCGCGCGCGCGACGATTTCGATCGTCTTTGTCGAATCGTCGTTGCCGGGAATGGCGAGGTCCACTTCGGTCGGATCACAATTCGTGTCGACGATGGCGACGACGGGGATGCCGAGCGTGCGGGCTTCCTTGAGCGCGATGTGTTCCTTCTTGATGTCGATGACAAAGATCGCGCCCGGCAGGCGGCTCATGTCGACGATGCCGCTGAGGATCTTGTGCAGACGCTCCTTCTCGCGCGAGAGCATGAGGCGTTCCTTCTTCGTGATCTTGTCGAAGGTGCCGTCCACTTCCATCTTCTCGATGTTGGTGAGGCGCTTGATGCTTTTGCGGATGGTGGTGAAGTTGGTGAGCATGCCGCCGAGCCAGCGCTCGGTGACGTAGTTCTGGCCGCTGTCGATGGCGATCGAGCGCACGGTGTCCTTGGCCTGTTTCTTCGTTCCGACGAAGAGGAGGCGCTTGCCCTGCGACACCATGTTCAACACCGCGTCGCAGGCGATGTCGATCTTTTCCTGGGTCTTCTTGAGATCGATGATGTGGATGCCGTTGCGCTCCATGAAGATGTACGGTTTCATCTTCGGATTCCAACGACGGGTCAGGTGGCCGAAATGGGCACCTGCCGCAAGAAGCTCTTCGAGCTGTACGCGAGGCATGAGATAGTCTCCTTATGTATGGGTTACGATCCGCTGCGTCCGTCCACTCGCCGGGATCTGCGCGCATGCCCGCGCACACCCGCCCGGCGATCGGGACGCATGTGTGATGGTTACAGAAAAACGAGTGTCAGCGCTTGCTGAACTGGAAGCGTTTGCGCGCCTTCTTCTGGCCGTACTTCTTGCGTTCGACCATGCGCGAGTCGCGCGTGAGGAGCTTGGCGCCGCGCAGCTTGGGGCGGAATTCCTCGTCGACCTCGAGCAGCGCGCGCGCGATCGAAAGCTGCACCGCGCCGGCCTGGCCGTGAGTGCCGCCACCGCGCACGCTGATGACCGCGTCGAACTTTCCGTTCGTCTCGGTCACGGTGAACGGCAGACGCACCGCGTCAAGCAACGTTTCCATGGGGAAGTAGATGTCGATGTCCCGGCTGTTGATCGTGATTTTCCCGGTGCCGGGCACGAGGAGCGTGCGCGCGACGGCGGTTTTGCGGCGACCGACGGTCAGGGTGTGTTGGGCTTGCTTCATGAATCTATCCTTGGATCGAAATTCTCTACAGTGCCAATGGGCCGATTATTTCATCGAAAGCACTTCGGGCTTCTGCGCCGCGTGCGGATGCGAGCCGTCGGAGTACACTTTCAGCTTTTTCAGGAGGCGGCGGCCGAGGCGGTTGTGCGGCAGCATGCCCTTCACCGCGTGTTCGATCACGAAGCGCGGATTGCTGCGCACGAGATCCTTGAACATGCGCACGCGCGCGCCACCCGGATACCCGGTATAATGGAAGTACGACTTCTGCTCGAAGCGCTTGCCTGTCACGCGCACCTTGCCGGCGTTGATGACGATTACAAAGTCGCCCGTGTCGACATGCGGGGAGAAGATCGGCTTGTGTTTACCGCGCAGAATGTGCGCGACGTTCGCCGCCAATCGGCCGAGGACCATTCCCTCCGCGTCGACGACGTACCATTTTTTGTCGACGTCTTCCTCCCTTGCGTGGAAGGTCCGGACGGTTGTCTGATTGCTCATGGTATGCCTTAGTTGATTCGATACTGCTCGAAATAAAAGAAACCGATCTACAAACTAACACCACGGCGGGCAAAAAGTCAAATCGTGGTTGCGCTTTTCTCTTCTTTGCGCCGAAAATCGAGAAAAAAACCGTTGTGCCGCCGCGGGGCGGCTTCGCGTCGGGAGGAAATATCACTTCGCACGACGGTGTTGTTGTCGCGGAAGCCCGTTCCTTTATTCCAGCAGCAGGCGTTCGATTCCCACCTGCGGCAGCAGCAGACACACACGCAGCGTGGTGAGATAGTGCGCCGCGACACCGGCGGTCAGACTCATCGATGCCCCGAGAGGGACATGCCAGGCGCATGCAAGCACATAGGCGGGATCCATCTTCTCGGCGCGGCTCTGCTGACCGAAGGCGTCGATGTAGCTGCGCACAACGTGCAGGGCGACGCCCGCGCCTTCGCGTGGTACTCGCGTTGGATGTCGAAGAGGGCGGCAAGCGTCTGAGGACTCTTGACGTCGAACTCTACAAAACGGATAGACGTGGACGACAGAACCGCGTCGAGGGCCTCCCGCAGTGTGGGAACGGGCTCGCCGTTTTTCAAGGAGCCGAAGGCGCGGATATGCGCAAAGGTGAATCCGCCGACCGGCCCGAAGAGGTATTCGCCGTTCACCAGCCGCGAGGTGAAGTTCTCGTCGTGAAAAATGATCGGAACGCCGTCCTTGGTGAGGATAATTCCGGACTAATTACTTGACTTTGGAAGAAAGATTGTGTAGTATAGTTGTCTTTTACTTTTTGGATTACACGATCGTATCACATTTTTCGTCTTCCCGCATCACCCGGCCGCTTGCAGCGCCGGAACCGGTATTGTGCGCGACTGACATATTTCCCTCTCCCGAAACGACCCGCGCCGACAGACCGGCAGCGGGTTCTTTCATATGCTGCGCCAGTACAGGATACAATGCACACAACTGACAACTCGTTCTACGGTCTCGGCATCGCGCCGGGGCTGTTGAACAGCATCTCCAAGCTCGGTTTCACGACGCCGACGCCGATCCAGCACAAGGCGATTCCGATCGCCATTGAAGGCAAGGACATCATCGGCATCGCGCAGACGGGCACGGGCAAAACCCTCGCCTTCGGCATCCCGATGCTGCAGCGGCTCGCCGCGAAAAAAGGCAGCGGGCTGATTCTCGTCCCGACACGTGAACTCGCCCTGCAGGTCCGCGACGCGCTCGCGCCCCTGCTTCCGCCGCTGGGACTCGGCGCGGTGGTTCTTATCGGCGGCGAGGCGGCAGGTCCGCAGATCGGCGCCCTCCGCAAAAAACCCCGCATCGTGATAGCAACGCCGGGCCGGCTGTTGGATCTTGCCGGACAGGGATACGTCCGCCTCAACGATGTGGCCGTGCTTATTCTCGACGAAGCCGACCGCATGCTCGACATGGGCTTCGCCCCGCAGATCGAACAGATTCTCCAGGTGCTGCCGTCCGACAGGCAGACCATGCTCTTTTCGGCGACCATGCCCGGGCCGATAGTCAAGATCGCATCCACACACATGCGCCTGCCGGTGCGCACCGAGATCGCCCCGACGGGAACGGCTGCGGAAGGTGTCTCGCAGGAAGTGTTTGTGGTTGCGAAGGACAACAAGGGTCCCCTGCTCGAGCGACTTCTCGAACAGTACACCGGTTCCGTCCTGCTTTTCACGCGCACCAAGCGCGGGGCAAAACGTGTTGCGCAGGCCTTGCGCCGCGCGGGTCATTCGGCCGCCGAGATTCACTCCGACCGCACGCAGGCGCAGCGCAAACACGCGCTCGACGGCTTCAAGTCGGGCAAGTACCGCATACTCTGCGCCACCGACATTGCCGCGCGCGGCATCGACGTGTATAACATCGAACTGGTCGTGAATTACGACCTGCCCGAGGATCCCGACAGCTACGTGCACCGCATCGGCCGCACGGCGCGCGCCGGACGCACGGGGCACGCGATCTCGCTGGCCACGCCGGATCAGCGCAGCGGCCTTCGCGACATCGAAAAACTGATCAACATGTCGCTGGAACTCTCCGAACATCCCGACATCCCCGCCGAACGTTTCGACACCTCTTCCGCGCGCAGATCGTCGCGTCCGCAGCCGCAGCGTCCGCAGCGCTCGCAACGTCCGCAGTGGGGCTCCGAGCAGCCGTCACCCGCGCGCGCGCGGTCGTCGGCACCCACGTCGTACTCGTCCTCACGACCTGCGCCCGCAAAGGGCAAGCCGTCGTATCGCAAAAACGATAATGAGGCGGGTCCGGCCCGTACGCGCACGAGCACAGCGACCTCATACGGTTCCGGCGGAGCCGCGCCTGTAAAGAGCAAGCCGTCGTATTCGAAGAGCGGCAGCGGCGATTCCGAAACGGGGACCTCGCGTCACGGCTCCACCCAGTCCTCGTCGACCTACACACATCGCGGCTCCAGCTCCTTCTCGAAGGACGAGCGCACGCGCAACAAAAAAAAGGGCACGGGGTATCCGAAGGCGGGCGGATCACACACCGGCCGCGGCTCGCGGTAAACACCCCGCGCGGCTGATGCCGCCGAAAGGCGGTGTGTTTTCAGACCTCATAGAGCCCAAACGCAAATCACCGAGTCCCGGCATCACCCGATGCCGGGACTCCGCTTTTCCAGGCCGGCACACATGCCGCTCCGCGGGCGCGGAGGGGATCTCCGCAAAGCAGGATCATATCGCGGAGCGACATCGCGCTGAAACCTGGCGCTCTGCGCAACAGGCCGCGGAGCGGGTTTGCGTTGCAGGCGTGTCGGGCGTCCGCTGTCGGCGGCGGCTTTGCGGGGCAGGCGGAGAATTCTATCTTTGTTGATAGACAAAACTATGGAGACACGCACATGATACACCTGTCCACTCATCACTGCGCCTGGAGCATGGACATGCTCCGCGAGAACATTGCGGGCATTGACACGCAGGTTCCGCTGTTGGACGGGAGGACGGTGGAGTATGTGTTTCTCGACAACGGCGCCAGCACCCCCACGCTGCGGCATGCGCTCGACGTCATTTACGATTTTATGGAGTTCTATTCCGGCGTACATCGCGGGACGGGTTTCAAGGCGATGCTGGCGACCAGGGCCTTCGACGAGGCCCACGAAATGGCCGGCGCGTTTGTGGGATACAATCCCGCATCCGACATCGTGATATTCGGGAAGAACACGACCGAGGTGGTGAACAAGCTCTCGAACCGCTGCGACTGGCGTCCGGGCGACGTGGTTCTCACCACGCAGATGGAGCATCACTCGAACGATCTGCCGTGGCGTAAAAATGCCCGGGTGGTGCATGTGGGTGTCGACGACACGGGCTACCTCGATCTCGGCGCCCTCGAGCGCGCTTTTGCGGAGCATCGCGGCCATGTGCGTTTTCTGGCCGTCACGGGTGCATCAAACATCACCGGCATAGTGAATCCGGTGCGCGAACTCGCCGCGCTGGCGCATCGCGAAGGCGCGATGATCTTTGTGGATGCCGCGCAGCTTGCGCCGCATCGACGCATCGAGATGGGGTCGGTGGACGACGAGGGTCATATCGACTTCCTCGCCTACTCCGCTCATAAAATGTACGCTCCCTTTGGTGTGGGTGTGCTGGTGGGTCCGCGCACATATTTCGAACGCGGCGATCCCGACATGGTGGGTGGCGGCGTGGTGGATGTGGTGGAAGAGGACTTTGTCGCCTTCTCCGCGCCGCCGGCGAGCGAGGAGGCGGGCAGCCCGAACGTGCCCGGCGCCATCGCGCTGGCGGCGGCCATTCATGTGTTGACGTCCGTGGGCATGCAGCACATTGAACGGCACGAGCAGGAGTTGCTGTCGTACGCGATTCCCAAACTCCGTGAAGTGCCGGGTCTGGCGCTCTACGGACCGACGGACGAAGCGGATCTGGCGCACAAGGTCGGCGTCCTGTGTTTTTCCATCGGCGACATGCCGCACGCAAAAATTGCGGCGATACTGAGCGCCGAGGGCGGCATCGGCGTGCGCAACGGCTGTTTCTGCGCGCATCCCTACGTGAAGCGTCTGATGAAAGTGGATCCTGAAATGGCGCGCAAGGTGACCGAGGAAATTCTCGCCGGCGACCGGACGAATCTGCCGGGCCTGGTGCGCGCAAGTTTCGGCTGCTACAACACTTTTGCCGATGTGGACCGCCTCGTCGACATGCTGCACATCATCGCGCGCGGAGAATACCGCGGCGAGTACCGGCTCGATACGCGCACAGGCATGTACTGGCCCGACGGATTCGAGTACCCGTACGGCGAGTACTTCCCGCACTTCTCGTTCCGCACGCACGGACATTCGGCCCTCTGCGGCGTGGCGGGATGACCGACACCGCCTCGACACGGACCTTGCGGACATGACACTCCGCACCGTCGCGGCAACGCGCTACGTCACCCCGCTTCGCGAGGGCGGCTCACTTCCCGCGATTGTGGAGGCCGACGACGACGGGCTGTATGTGCTCAAATTCCGCGGCGCGGGACAGGGCGCGAAGGCCCTGATCGCGGAGTTGATCGGCGGTGAACTTGCACGCGCCGCGGGCCTGCGAGTTCCCGAACTCGTCTTTGTGCAGCTCGATCCGGATCTGGCGCGCACCGAACCGGATCCGGAGATTCAGGACCTTATCCGTGCGAGTGCGGGACTGAATCTCGCACTTGATTATCTTCCCGGATCCGTCACCTTCGATCCCGTCGCCGAAAGACCCGATCCCCTGCTTGCCTCGCGAATCGTCTGTTTCGACGCTCTGGTGATGAATGTCGACCGTACGCCGCGCAACACCAACATGCTGCTGTGGCACAAGAACCTGTGGTTGATCGACCATGGATCCGCGCTGTACCTGCATCACGCCGACACGGCGTTGGCGGAGCGGTGGAACGATCCTTTTGCGCTGATCCGCGACCACGTCCTTCTGCCCTTTGCCAGCGCTCTCGACGAGGCCGCCTCGATGCTCCAGCTTGCGATAACGCCCGATCTGATCTCCTCGGTACTCGACGCCGTCCCGGACGAGTGGCTCGAGGGCGGCGACCACGCCGGTCGCGGCGCGCGCGCGCGGCACGAATACGCCGCCTTTCTTTCCGAGCGCAGCAGACAACCAGGTAGTTTCATCGAGGAGGCACGCCGTGCCAGAGCTGCACACGTATGACTACGCGATAGTGCGTGTCGTGCCGCGCGTGGACCGGGAAGAATTCCTGAACGCCGGCGCGATACTCTCGTGCCCATCGCTCCGTTTCCTCGAGGCGCGCATCGAACTCGATGAGGAGCGCCTTCAGCGGCTGCATCCGGAGGCGGATCTCGAAGCGATCCGTCTGCACCTGGCCAGTGTGCCGCGCATCTGCGCCGGAGGCGCGGATGCCGGTCCTATCGGCCTGCTTCCCCAGCGCGAACGGTTTTTGTGGCTGGTGGCTCCGCGCAGTTCGATCATACAGACCTCTCCTGTACACACCGGGTCCTGTTCCGATCCCGCCGCCGCGCTCGAGCACCTGCTGCGGACCATGGTGCGGATCGGATAAAAAAAACCCGCGCAACGTGAGCTGCGCGGGCTGTTGCCACGGGGCGGGAGCGAATCAGCTCTGCTCGCCCTTCATTTTCTTGAGATACTTCTCGGGGTCGTTCGCGAACTTCTTGATGCAGCTCTTACAGCAGAAGCCGTACACCTTGCCTTTGTAGGACACGGTGGTGACTTTCGGATCCACTTCCTCGTTCATGACGGGGCAGATGGTGTTCACGATTTTTGCGGAGAGGTCCTTGCCCGTATTGATGACGGCCTTGCCGTTATCTGGTGCAACTGCCTCGTGCGCATGGCCTTCCTTCTCGCCTTCGGGGTGGTCGCAGGGATCGAACTGCTTCTTCGCGCTGGCCTTGATAAACTTGGCCGGATCTTTCTTGAATTTCGACACGCAGCCTTCACAGCAGAAGGAGTAGGTCTTTCCTTCGTGATCATAGGTCACTTCGGGATCCGCATCCTCGCCGGTCACGGGGCAGATGAGTTTGGCGGTGGTGGCGGATGCGTCCTTGGCCTTTTCCTTGTGCCCGTCCTGCGCGGCCGCCGTTCCGAGGGCGAGCGCAAAAAGCATCACTGCGAGTGTAATCTGTTTCATGCGTCGTATCTCCTGACTGAGATGTGTAAAGAAATTGTCTATTGATGGGTGTACGGGAGTACCGATCCGCGGCGGCTGTATCATCGGATACGCGCCGCAATTTGCCGGCTGAATGCGGTTTTTTTCCACCCGGAGAACAAAAACCCGGGCTTCTTTGTTAAACTGTTCGGAATTCACGAATATTGTTCGATTCATTCGTTTCAGGAGTCGCCGACTCCGAATTCCGAGGCGAACACAAGTATAGCACGACAGAAGCGACGAGACAAGTCAGCTTTTCTCCCGGTCAGGGACGAAAACGGAGCACATGAGCGAGAAGCAGGTTCATATACCCCCAGACGCGATCAAAGAGCAGGAAACGGCTTTGAAAGTCGACACACCCACGCGTGCGACGCTCGCGAAGAACGTTCACATCGGCGGCGTCGCCTTCGGTGCGGAGCGTTTCGTGGTTATTGCCGGGCCATGTGCCGTCGAGAGTGCGCAGCAGATTTCGCTTGCGGCGGGTCTTGTGGCGCGCGAGCAGGCGCATGTGCTGCGCGGCGGCGCATTCAAGGCGCGGACAAGTCCGTACGCATTCCAGGGCCTGGGGCTCGAGGGTGTGCGCTACATGCGCGAGGCCGCGGATGCACAGGGAATACCGATGGTGACGGAAGTGCTCTCGCAGCACGACATCGAAACGATGGAGCCGTACGTCGACGCGTTCCAGGTGGGATCGCGCAATATGGACAACACCGCCCTGCTGAAGGATCTCGGCCAGGTGCGCAAACCCGTCCTGCTCAAGCGCGGTTTTGCGGCGACGATCAAGGAATGGTTGCTCGCGGCGGAATACGTGTACCTCGGCGGCAACGACCAGATCATCCTGTGTGAAAGGGGCATTCGCACGTTCTCGAACGAGACACGCTTCACGCTCGATCTTGCGGGTGCGGTGCTGGCACGACAGCAGACGCCCTTCCCCGTCATCATCGATCCGTCGCACGCCACGGGCAATCCGGAACTCATACCCGCGCTGGCGGCGGCATCACTTGCGGCGGGAGCCGACGGGCTGATGGTGGAAGTGCATCCGAATCCCACCGACGCGCTGTCGGATGCGGATCAGGCGTTGAGTCCGGTCCAGTTTGCCGACATGATGCGCCGCCTGCGCGCCATAGCGCCGACTGTCGGCCGTTCGATGTGACACAGCGCGGCACACGGCACCCCGCGCAGGTGCGCCGGCCGCGACGACGGGAGCACACGTGAGCACACACGTCCGGAATATGTTCGCCGAAATCGCCGGCACCTACGACCGCGCGAATTCCTTCCTCTCGATTGGCGTGCACCATCGCTGGCGCACACGCACCGTGCGCGAGAGCGGCGTGCGCGAGGGCGACGCGGTTGTGGACTGCGCCACGGGCACGGGTGATCTCGCCATCGAATTCAAGCGCGCCGTCGGTGCGCGGGGGCGCGTGGTCGGCACGGACTTCTGCGCGGAGATGCTCGCCTTCGCTCCGGCCAAGGCACAGCAACAGGGCATGGACATCGCCTGGGAAATTCAGGACGCGATGCAGTTGACCTACGAGAGCGATAGATTCGACGTCGCCTCGATCGCCTTCGGCATACGGAATGTGGACGATCCGGTCGCGGCGCTGCGCAGCATGGGACGCGTGGTGAAATCCGGCGGCCGTGTCATGGTGCTGGAATTCGGCACACCGCTGTGGTGGATGCGTCCCTTCTTCACCTTCTACAGCAAGGTCATTATTCCGCTTGTGGGCGGAATTATCTCGGGCAAACGCGACGCGTACGAATACCTGACACGCACGTCGGCCGCCTTCCCCACCGGCGATGATTTCCTGAAGCTGATGGATGAGGCCGACGTCTTCGCCTCGCACCGCGTCGTGCCGTTGACGGGCGGCATCGCGTATCTGTATATCGGCGTGGTCGCCTGAAGGCGGCAGCACCGAGGCTAGCCCGCGCCGCGACCTCACACGTGAGGCGTGACGCGCGCGATCAACGTGGCGCGAATACGGCCGCAAGTATTTCGACAAGAACCGAACGCCGCACTTTGCCGGATGGAGTCAGCGGCAGTTCGTCCACGAAGTGCCAGAGCTTCGGAATCTTGTACGAGGCCAACGCCGCGCGGCAGACGGCTTCGAGGTCGGCAGGTGTGGGTGTTTCATCCCGCGCCACAATTGCCGCCGCGATGCGCTGCCCCCATTCGCGGTCGGGCAGGCCTATCACACACACATCCCGCACCTGCGGATGTTGCCGCAGCACGTTTTCGATCTCGGCCGGAGCCACATTCTCGCCGCCTGTGATAATCATGTCGTCGATACGGCCTTCGACGTACAGAAATCCTTCGTCGTCGAGACGGCCGAGGTCGCCGGTACGGAAATATCCCTCGCTGTTACGGTGAGTGATCACTTCGCCGAGATAGTGCGCCATGACCTGCGGTCCGGCGATACAAATTTCGCCGCGCGCACCTGCAGGCACGACGATACCATCGCCGCCCCGAATCGTGACGGTGAAACCATCGAGCGGCAGGCCCGCACTGCCGCGCTTGCGGTCGGCATCGCGGAGCGGCACGGTGGCGACCTGCGATGCGGCTTCGGTGAGTCCGTAGGTGCAGAGGACGGGCAGAGCGCGGGTCGCGGCGTCGTGCAGAAGATCGTCCGCGGCGTGTGCGCCTCCGAGAAGAATGGCGCGCAGATGCGGAAAATTCGCACCGGTGAACGACGCGTCCGTATCGAGCAAACGACGGAACACTGTGGGCACGAGCGACATGAGAGTGACCGGCTCGCTGCGGAGTATCGAGAGCAGTTCCTCGGCGGAGCTTGATGGCGGCAGGAGCGCGGCGGTGCCGTCGAGAGCACAGCGGGCGAGTACGGAGAGTCCGCCCACATGAAACAGCGGGATGGGACTGAGCCAGAGATCGTCGGGATGAGAACCGAGCACACGTGTTGATGCGCGC
The DNA here is from genome assembly GCA_016218045.1 of Ignavibacteriota bacterium. Taxonomy (NCBI): domain Bacteria; kingdom Pseudomonadati; phylum Ignavibacteriota; species Ignavibacteriota bacterium. The sequence continues at coordinate 51,838 of JACRFB010000026.1, read as the reverse complement.
GCGGACGAGAGGATATTTCCGCAGGTGAGCGGCACGGCCTTCGGCACGGCGGTGCTGCCGGAGGTAAAGACGATCCACGCCGTTTCATCGGACGTCCACTCGTGCGCGGGCAGTGCTCCCTCCCGCATCACGGAAGCGGCGGCTGCATCGATGTCCATGAGTGCAGGCAGTGATACTTGCGGTGGCTCGGAACGTTGCGCCGCATTTTGTGATGAATACATGTCGAGCGCCGCTGCTGCAAGAGGCATCCGCGCAGCTTCTGCGAGAATCACCCGCGGACCAACAATGGCAAGGCGTTCAGCGAGTTCGCGCGCAGTGAGACGCGGATTCAGCGGCGCGCACACCGCGCCGAGTATCGCACACGCGTGAAGCAGCACCGCATGGCCCGCGGTGTTGCCGGAGAGTGTCGCGACGATGTCGCCCGCCCCGATTCCGAGATCGTCGCGCAGGCGCGCGGCCACTCCGCGTGCACGAGACGCGAGATCGGCATAACAGAGGCGGCCGTCCGGCGCGTCGAGAGCGAGCGCGTCGGGGGCGGCGAGGGCGAGGGCGTCGGGCAGGAACATGGGTGTGTGGTCAGGACGGGTGCCGCACATCGAGGAGCACGACGAAGCGGGAGAGATCGGGCCGAAGGCCGAGGCCGGGCGCGGCGGGCAGCACGATCTCGCCGTTCGCGAGTCCGTCGTCCGCGACGTCGTGTTCGAACAGGGAGCCGGTGCCGAGGCCGTGGTGCACATCCCGCGTGCCGGCGCAGGCGGCCGCTGCGTGTGCGACGGCGCGGCGGCCCACGGCGGAATCGATCAGCGATGTGAACACCACCTTCGCGCCGTGTGATGCGGACTCCCGCGCGAAATCCACGCAGCGCAGCAGTTCTCCGAGCGCCATCGGCTTGAGGATGAACACCGACACCGCGCCGCTGTCGCGCAGGGTACGCGCCTCGGCGAGTGACGTGAGCGATTCATCGGCGGCGACAGGTACCGGCGAGCGCGCAGCCACGCGCCGCAAGGCGTTCGCAGCGGTCGCGGCGACCGGTTGTTCGACATACTCGAGGTCGAATTCCGCAAATGCTTCCAGTGCCGCGAGCGCAGCGCGTTCGTCCCAGGCGCCGTTCGCGTCGGCACGCAGCGCAACCGCGGGACCGACCCGTGCGCGCACAGCGCGAAGCGTGTCGAGATCGTGATTCAGCGCGGCTGCGCCGACTTTCAGCTTGAGGCAGGTGTAACCCTCGCGGACGCGCGCCTCGGCATCTGCTGCGATCCGTGCCGCGTTGCCGCGTCCTAGTATCGCATTCACACGGATGCGGGCCCCCAATGCCGCATGCGGCGACAGCACCGCGTGAAGTGGTTGTCCTGCGTGGAGGGCATACATATCGCGAAGGGCGCATTCCACGGCGAATCGCGCTGCCGGAGTGTGCGGCAGTTCGAGCGGAAGTGCCGAGAGCGCCGCCTCGATGGCGTCTGCGCTGTCGATCGTCGTGAGCGCGCGGGCCGCGCAGACCAGGGCGCTGTGGCAGTTGTCCACACTCTCCGTTCCGAAATACGGAAGCGGCGCGGCCTCGCCCCACACAGTGTGTTCTCCGTCTGACAGCTCGAGCAGGTATACCGACCGCGCGTGCAGCGTCCATGCGCTCGTGCTGAACGGCACGCGCAGCGGCAGGTCGGCGGCGAGAATACGGACCCTCATCGTCCCACCCGCTAGCGGGCCGAGGCCAGCACGCCAGTGGCCAGCAGCAGGCCGTACACGACGAGCAGTTGACCCGTAGCGGCAAGCGCGCGGTTGAGGGCGGGGCCGTCGGGGCGTGTGTCGAGTACGCGGGCGATGCGTACACCGAGAGGCACGGAGAGCAGCGGCAGCAGCAGCCAGTGGCTCGCGCCGGATCCCAACACCTGCGCCAGGGGCGCGAGCCAGGCAAAGGCCAGCAGTCCCTTGAATTCGTACCGCGTGCCCTGGCGGCCGAGGCGCACCGCAAGTGTGCGTTTGCCCGCCTCGGTGTCGGTGTCGATGTCGCGGTAGTTGTTGACGACGAGTATCGCCGTCGATATCGCGCCGAGCGGCAGCGATGCAAGCAGCGCGGCGCGCGACCACTCGAGGGCCTGCACGTAATGTGTACATGTGACGGCGACGACGCCGAAAAACACAAAGACAAAGATGTCGCCGAGGCCGTTGTAGGCGAGGGCAAAAGGACCCGCCGTGTAGATCACGGCGCAGAAAATCGAGACGAGTCCCACGACCAGAATCGGCCAGCCGGCGCGGGCGACAAGAACGAGGCCGAGCACAAAGGTGATTCCGAGAACGAGGATCATCGCCGCGCGCACGGTGCGGGGCGGGATGAGTCCGCTCTGTGTCACACGAACGGGCCCGAGCCGCTTGTCGGTGTCCGCTCCTTTGAGAAAGTCGAAGTAGTCGTTCGCGAGGTTCACGCCCACTTGGATAAGCAACGCGCAGACCAGTGCGATTGCGGCGGGCAGAAGCGCGAAGCGCCCTTCCGCTGCGGCCACCGCGGAGCCGACAAACACGGGCACGGCGGATGCGGGCAGCGTCTTGGGCCGCGCCGCGAGTACCCAGGCATGTACGAGCGAGGGCGGTTCCGGATCAGTGCGTTCGGGACGTGTCATGTCAGCGCCGCTTCCCGGTCCGCCGCCTGCCGTGTGAATATCCGCGCAAGGATCTCACCACGGCAGCCACGGAAACTTCCTGAAATTCGGCGCGCGTTTTTCCACGTAGGCCTTCTTGCCTTCCTGCGCCTCCTCGGTCATGTAATACAGGAGTGTGGCGTTGCCCGCCAGTTCCTGAATGCCCGCCTGTCCGTCGAGTTCAGCGTTAAAGGCCGACTTCAGCAGACGTATTGACAGCGGCGAGTGTTCGAGTATCGTCCGCGCCCAGGCCACACCCTCGGCCTCGAGCTGATCGACGGGCACTACCGCGTTGACAAGGCCCATGTCGAAGGCCTCGCGCGCGTTATACTGCCTGCACAGGTACCAGATCTCCCGCGCGCGCTTCTGGCCCACGAGGCGCGCGAGCATCGACGCGCCGAAGCCGCCGTCAAAACTTCCGACTTTCGGACCCGTTTGTCCGAATATGGCGTTCTCGGCCGCGATGGTCAGATCACACACCACGTGCAGCACGTGTCCGCCGCCGATGGCGTAGCCGGCCACCAGTGCGATAACGGGTTTGGTCATCGAACGGATGAGCCGCTGCAGTTCCAGCACATGCAGCCGCGGCACGCCGCCCGCGGCCGCCAAGTATCCCGTGTCACCGCGTATGCGCTGATCACCGCCGCTGCAGAAGGCGTACTTGCCGTCCTTCGACGGACCCTCGCCGGTGAGCAGTACCACACCCACCGTCGGATCGTCGGCGGCGATTTTAAACGCGTCGAGCATTTCATCGAGTGTCTCGGGGCGGAAGGCGTTCCGCACTTCTGGCCGGTTGAAGGCGATACGCATGATGCCTTCGTCGCTTTTCCGAAACGTGATGTCGTTGTATTCCTTGACCGTGGTCCAGGTGATGGTGTTCATGGGATTTCTCGAGATGATGATTCGTTCAACGGGTATCGATCGGCCAGAAATCGGCGAGGGCGCGCGCCAGTTCACACGGCGTGTCGCCGGGCACGTCGTGTCCCGCGCCCGGTATGTCGCGGCGCGTGGCGCGTGGCAGCAGCGCCGCCATTCTGTCCGCATGCGCGCGGTACTGTATGTCGTGTTCCCCCGCGACGAGCAATACGGGCAACCCGAGCGACGGGAGCTGCGGCCAGACGTGGGGCAGAACGCCCTGGCCGAGTCCGCGCAGCACGGCCGCGTAGCCGTGCGCGCTACCCGTGTAGCGATCGCGCCGCGCGGCGAGTTCCGCGCGGGCATCGGCCGCGGATCCGCGCGCCAGGATCGGTTGTGTGCTCCAGTCTTCGAGGAACTGTTCCAGACCCCGGTCGAGCAACGAGGAGGCGAGAGCTTCGTCGGCGGCGGCACGGCGCGACCGCTCGGCCGCGTCTTCCAATCCGGCCGCGGCGCTGATCAGCGTCAGCGTTTCCACATGTCCGGGATGTGCGAGTGTATACCGCAGCGCCACACGTCCGCCAAGCGAATATCCCACCAAGTGCACACGCGCGATTCCGCGACGATCCAGAAATTCCTGTATGCCGGTGATACAGTCCTCGATGGTGATCAGTCCCTGTATTTCGTGGATGGGCGACTGTCCGTGTCCCGGCAGATCCAGCGCGTACACGGGACGATCCGCGGGCAGCGCCGCGGCGACATCGCACCACGAGGCGCCGCTGCGTGTGAAGCCGTGCAGCAGCACCACGGGTATTGCCTCGTCGGAACGCGACGCGCGGAGTCGTCTCCACGCGAGCGGCGCGCGCGCGGATTGTGCGAGCGGTGTGCGCGCGGATTGTGCGATCGGCGCGCGTCCCGCATGGGTTTCGAGCAGCGGCGACACCGCCTCGATCACGGTGCGCTCGATGTCGCCGCGCAGGGCGAGCGAGCGGCGGAGATCGGTGTGTACTTCCACAATGTGTGTGCCCGTCGCGGCTGTGATCGCGGGGCCGATTCCGCCGGACGATTCGACGCGTGTGTACGGAATCCCGTACGCCGCCGCAAGCGCGCCGAGGTCCATGCCGTGCGGGCGGACGAAATGTTCGGTGAACACCGGCTCGAAGTTGCGGATAGGCAGCATTCCGAAAATCTCGCCCCCGTCGTTGTTGAGTACCACCACTGTCAGCGGCACCGCTTCGTCGCGCGCGAGCAGCAGCGCGTTTGTGTCGTGCAGCAGGGCGATATCGCCTGTGATCAACACACTGCGCGCGCCGCGCGCCCGTGTTATTCCGAGCGCCGTCGACGTCACGCCGTCGATGCCGTTGACGCCGCGGTTGAAGAAGACGTCGAGCGAAACACCGGTGGCCCGCGTGTACGTCTCGAGATCGCGGATGGGCATGGAACTGGACACCATGACGGCGGTGCCCTCGCCGAGCGCTTCGACAACATGCCGGACGGCGCTTCCCGCAAACGGTTCCGTCAATGCCGACAGCGTGTCGTGTAAAGCCGCTTCCGCCGCGCGGTCGATTTCTGTCAACGCGTGCAGCCATGCGTCGTCGCACACGGCGCGCGGCCGCGTGATGAATCTGACCGCGAGTGCCTCGAGCACCCGCGCCGGATCCGCGCGGAGTACGGTCTGCGCGCGGCTCGTCGGATCGTGCCGCAGCGGCGATGGCGAAAGCACGAACCACTCGGTGCCGGCAAACGCCGATGTCAGTTCCTGCAGTGCTTTGGTCGTCGGAGCGGCACCCAGATGCAGCACCAGGTCCGGCGCCGCGAGAGCCCGGTAGCGTGTATCACGCGCCAGCAGGGCCGTGGCGGTAAGGACGGTTCCCTCGTGTGCGCGCGTGTAGCGTTGCTGCGAGGTCGCCTCTGCGCATACGGGAATACGTGCAACGGCCGAGAGTCGCGCAAGACTCTCGCGGTATGCCTCTCCGTCCGCGTCGGGTCCGGCGAAAACAAGTATCCGTCCGTGCCGACGTATGGCATCTTCCAGCACGTCCGTCGCCGCGTCCGGTGCGGACGTGTCCGCTCGCACGATATTCACCCACGGCGCGCCGTGTGCGCGGCCGCGCAGTGCCGCACTTTCGTCGACACGGACGTGTGCGGGAATGGCCCCGGACCCCTCGACGGCCGGCGTCTCTTCCAGCGGTTTGTGAAAGGGAAAATTCAGATGGACGGGACCGCGCGGCCTGTCCATGCAGCGATGCAGCGCATGGCAGAGCATGGCGCGCAGTGCGCGAAGCTGATCCTCGTCCGCCGCCGGTTCCGACATGTCGTGAAACAGGCGCACGTGGGTGCCGAAGAGCTGCGACTGATCCATGGTCTGCGGCGCGCCGGTGTGCTGCAGATGCGCCGGCCTGTCGGCGGTCAGCACCAGCAGCGGCACTTCCGAGAGATCCGCCTCGCAGACTGCGGGAAACAAATTTGCCGCGGCCGTGCCCGATGTGCAGAGCAGCACGACGGGTGCGCCGCCGCCCTTTGCGAGTCCGAGCGCAAAAAACGCCGCGCTACGTTCGTCGAGAGCCGCGTGCAGGGTGATATCGGGATGCCGCGCGAACGCGGCCACGAGCGGGGTGGAGCGCGATCCGGGCGCATGCACCACGCGGCGTACTCCGCCGCGCGCGAGTTCGTCGGCCGTGAGCCGCGCCCAGAGCGTGTTGATGTTCGGAAGCGGAGTCTCCATGCCGTGCGGCACCCGCGTCATGACACGGCCAGCGCCGAGAGCATGGGCTGCAGCTTCACGCGTGTCTCATCCATCTCGGTCTTGACCACGCTCTCCTGCAGGATGCCCGCGCCCGCGTACAACTGCGCCTCGGCGCCGCGGATGAGGCCCGAGCGGATGAGCACGGCGCTGTCGCCATTGCCCGCGGTATCCATCCATCCGGCCGCGCCCGCGTAGAGGCCGCGCTGCGTCTTCTCCTGACGTCGGATGACCTCCAGCGCCTTGGGCCGCGGCGTGCCGCAGACGGCCGGTGTGGGATGCAGAGCAAGAACGACATCGGTGAATGATGTGCCCGGTTTTAAACGTCCGGATATGGGTGTGGACAGATGCTGCACATTCCGTAGACGGACGATTTCGGGATTCGAGAGCTTCACGTCGTCGCAGATGGTCAGCAGCGCGGTGTGGATCATCTCGGAGACGAGTGAATGTTCGCGCCACAGTTTCGGATTCGTCTGCAGCAGGCGCCGGTTCTGCTGTTCCTCGACCAGTGTGCGTCCGGTGGGTGTCGTGCCTGCAAGTGCCGCTGTACGCACAACTCCGTCCTGCACACGCGCCAACCGCTCCGGTGTTGCGCTGATAAAACATTCGCGCGCATTCGGTGCGAGCGCGTGGATGATGCAGTCGGAATAGGAGATCTGCAGCGCGTTGAGCAGGCGTTGTGTCTCGATATCACGTTCGGCCTTGACCGCGATAGAACGCGCGAGGACGACCTTGGCGGCCTGGCCGCGCCGGATTGTGCGGACGGTCTGTTCGACGGCGATCTGAAAAGGCACTTCCTGCCAGTCGATAAACGCGCTCAGCGGCTCGCGGCCTTCGGGTTCCGGACCGGCGTCCGCTACGCGCAGCGCCGCAAGCAGAGCCGCCTCGTCGAGTGTGTCGCCGTTGCTGTGTGCTGTGACAACACGCATGCCGTCGCCCTCGCACACAAACATGATACGCGGACAGTGCAGCGACACCGGGGCGAAGGAGTTCCAGTTTTCCGCATGCGGCTGTTCAGGGTCGAAGTACACCGAGAAGAAGAGGCGCGCGGGGGAATCGATCAGCGCATTGCGCGCCGCCGATGCTGCCTCCGCGAGTCCGGCGCGCCATTCAGCATGTGTCTCGATGGACAGAAACGCCGTCTCGCCCGCGGCGATGATGGTCTCACCTTCGGGCGACATCCACAGCAGCGCCGGGTACGGCCCGTGCGCGCGAAGGTATTCGAACACTGCCACGGGATGCTGCCACTGCGGCACATCGATGGCGCGAGTCGCGAGAGAGGAGAATGCGGAGATGTCGGTCTTGTGGGGCATGTGTATGGTGAAAGGTGAAAGTTCGTGATATCGTGCGAGAATTGAAAAGGACGGCACACGCGGCGCGGCCCAAATGTGCGCCGGTTTTTGTAGGTTAGGGCACGTACCCACACGACTCCCCCATGCGCACACACATCCCGACCATCCTTCTCATCGGCCATCGCGGCAGTGGCAAATCCACTCTCGGCGCGCGTCTGGCCGCGTCGCTGCAGCTCCGGTTTTCCGATATCGACACGTGTATCGAACAGCGCGAAGGCCGCAGCGCCGCGGAGCTTGTCGGCGACGACGAGGAACGTTTCCGCCGCCTCGAGGCGGAGATGCTTGCGGAACTTCTCGGCGGGGACGGACCTTCGGTCATCGCCGCGGGCGGCGGATTGCGCGCCTTCCCCTCGTCCGCGCTCATCGTACACATCGATCGCGAGGGCTGGGAAGATTCCGCGCGCGACGAACGCGCGCGGCTCAGGCCCGAGATGAGTTTCGACGAGGAAATCACCTGGATGCGCGCGACGCGCGAACCCGTCTACCGCTCGGTCGCGCATCTGCGCGTCGCCATCGGCCGCGGCACCTCGGTCGAGGATGCCGACGCGCTGCTGCGCGCGTGGATCGAACTGGCGCTCGACGCGATCGGCAGTCCGGTCATGGCCAGAACCTGGATGGTTGTGCCGAGTGAACCGCTGCTGCAGCGCTGCACGGCCGACGCGCACCTGTTCGGACTCGCGGGCCTCGAGCTGCGCAGCGATCTGTTTCCCGTTCCACCAACTGTTGCATGTCCAGCCCTTGTCTCGCTGCGGACCGAGGATCCCGGCTACTTCGCCGCCGCGCCCGGCGCCGCGATGTACGACTGCGATGCGCGCTTCATCGAGCATGCGCTGCTCGACGGACTCGACCCGCGTCCGCTGATTGTATCGACACATCCCAACGATGTGGACCAGGAGTCGTTCGACGCGATGGTCGCCGCGGGTGAAGCGCTGGTAACACGCTATCCGGCCTGGCGCCCTTTCCTCCGGTACAAGTACGCGCCGCGTGTCAAATCGTGGATAGAGCAACGTACCGCGCATGAGTTGTGCAGGGTGTTCCTGCGGCGCGGGGGCCGGGTGAGTCTGCTGCCACAAGGCAAAGCCGGCAACTGGATGCGCGCTTTCCGCGTGTGGTCGCTCAACGAACTCAACTACGTCTGGCCCGGCGCACTTCCCGAGGGGGCGCAGCCGCCCGGACTGGCGTATTTTATTCCGCACGCCGCGGGTCCGGCGCCCGACTATATCTGCGGCATCATCGGCGATCCGGTCGAACATTCGATCGGCGACATGTGGCACAGGCATCTCGCGCGTATCGACGGCGGCGCGAAGCTGGGGTATATCAAAATCCCCGTGCACGAATCCGAACTCGAACACGCGCTGTACTTCCTTCTGAAGCTGGACTTGCTCGGCCTCTCGGTCACATCCCCGCACAAGGCGTCGGTCATACGGTCGAATTTCGTGACCAGTCCCGACGGCACCGACATCGGCAACACGCTGACGCTGCGCGACGGCGGCTGGCTGCTGAACGATACCGACCGCGACGGCATGCGCGCGACGCTCGAAGAACTGCGCCGCCGGGGCATCGAACCCGGACCGGCCGCAATATTCGGACGTGGTGGTGTTATTCCGGCTCTGCGCGACACACTCGAGAGCGACGGATGGCGGCCCGTCGTGACGGTCGCCGCGCGCGACGGCTGGGGCGTGCTGTCGGGAGACACGATACGGCTCGTCGTGAACGCGGGCCGCCCGCAGGCCACGCCGCACGAGGCGCCTCCGCGGTCGGAGGCCTGGGTGGATCTCGCCTATCTCGGCATTGCGCGGCTTCCGGACAATGTGCGCGTGTACCTGAACGGCGGCACGTTTTATATGGCCCAGGCGGCGGCGCAGCGCGCCATCTGGTGTGCCGAAGCGGCGCTGCGCGACGGGAGGAAATGATGCGCGGAAACTCCTTCGGTGAACTGCTCGTTGTCACCACCTTCGGTGAATCACACGGTGAAGCCCTCGGCGCGGTCGTCGACGGCTGCCCCGCCGGCGTGCCGCTCTCGATCGACGATTTCTCGCGCGCTCTGCGACGCCGACGCCCCGGCCAATCCGACATCACGACACAGCGCGATGAAGCCGATACGCCGCAGATACTGAGCGGCGTGTTCGAGGGCGCCACACTCGGAACCCCCATCGCGGTGCTGGTGCGGAATACCGATGCGCGGAGCGGCGACTACAGCCGCGACACCTACCGCGCAGGTCATGCCGATTCGGTGTGGGAGGATAAATTCGGCGTGCGCGATTATCGTGGCGGAGGCCGCGCGTCGGGTCGTGAAACCATCGGCCGTGTGATCGGTGGTGTTGTCGCGTCGCGTCTACTCCCCGCCGCGACACGTATCGTCGGTTTCTCGCGCCGCATCGGCGCGATCGAGGTCCCCGAAATTCCTTCGGAACTGACAGCGGATTTTGTCGATACATTCACATCGCGCTGCCCCGACGCCGAGACCGACGCCGCCATCCGCGCGGATCTGCTGCGCTGCCGCGAGACCGGCGAATCGCGCGGCGGTCTGGCCGAAATCTGGATCGACAATCCGCCTGCGGGTCTCGGCGAGCCGGTGTTTCGAAAAACGAAAGCCGTCCTTGCCTCCGCATTCGCGAGTCTCGGCGCCGTGACCGGTGTGGAATTCGGCGACGGCTTCTCCGATACGGTGCTGCCCGGCAGCGTATACCACGCGGAAGGCGACACGCGCGGGTACTCGCCGCGCGCGGCCGGCATACAGGGCGGAATAACCAACGGGCAGCGCATCATCGTGCGCGCCGCAATCAAACCCGTGAGCACCGTGGGCACGACGGCCGTGACGGGACGACATGATCCCTGCATCGTGCCGCGCATCATCCCCGTGCTCGAGGCAATGGCGGCGCTTGCGCTTGCCGATCTGTATCTCGCGCGCCGCCTCGACCGCTCCGACGAATAACACCATGACACCCTCCGTCGTTACCATACCCTCCCTCGCCGATATTCCCTTCGACGAATCGTGCCTCGTGCTTGCCGATGCGCGCCTGCCGCGTGTTGTACTCGATGCTCTGCCGGATCCGATACTCGTCGAGTCGGGCGAAGAGGTAAAGACACTCGCCGCGGTGGAGCGGCTCGCCGGGCAGGTGCTCGCGCGCCGTGCCGCTCGTCCGCTGGTACTTGTTGCCGTCGGCGGAGGATCGCTGGGAGACGCCGTGGGTTTTCTCGCAAGCATACTGTGGCGCGGCGTGCCTGTGTGGCAGGTGCCCACCACGCTGCTCGCGATGGCCGACTCGGCCCACGGTGGAAAAACGGCGGTGAATCTCGGCGCCGCGAAGAATCAGCTCGGCACCTTTCATCCCGCCGAACGTGTGTACATCGTCGAATCCCTGCTCGGAACTCTTCCCTACCCGCTCCGTCGCGAAGGCTTCGTCGAGATTCTGAAAGCGCTGATGCTCGGTGACGCCGCGCGCGTCACGTCCCTGCATCCCGAGGAGATCGAGGAACTGGTGTACCGCCCCTACGCGCGCGTCGCGCCGCGTCTCGGCGAGCTGCTGCACGCGGCGATCGCGGTGAAGCACTCGATCGTCGCCGAGGATCCGCGCGAGGAGCGCGGCATACGCACCGTGCTCAATCTCGGGCACACGCTCGGGCACGCGCTGGAACGCAGCGCCGGCATTCCGCACGGCGACGCGGTGGCCTGGGGTCTTCGTGTCATGCTCGAAGTGTCGCGGGGCGCGGGTCTGCCTCCCGATGTACACACGGCGCTCGCGGCACTGCTCTTCCCGCTGCTGCGTCCGCTTCCAAAGCCGCCCACACGCGACGAGTTGCTGCGCGCGCTCGGCTTCGATAAAAAACACGGCGTGTCGGGATTGCGCTCGGTGCTGCTGTCGGACGCGGGGCGGCCTATCGTCACGGACGCGGTGGGACGCGGCGAATGGGTGGACGCGTTCGAGGTCTGTTATCGCGCCTTCGATACCTGCACGGTGAACGCCTGGTTGCGCGATGCGCAAATGGTGACGCTGCGGCCCGAGGCCGGCAAGTCCGAACTCAATCGCGCGCTGATGATCGCCGCGCAGCGCGTCGGCGCCACACATATCACGGGCGTGAGTGATGCCGACGACGTGCGCGCCATGCGCGACGCGCTGCGCGCGCTCGGCGTGCCGCTCGAGGACGTCCCCGGCGGCTATCGTGTCGACTATGCAGCGCATCCGCCGCAGCCGGGCGGACCGCCGCGTGTGATCGACTGCGGCAGCGGCGGCACCACGTTCCGCTTTCTGCTCGCGCTTGCGGCGACACATGTCAAGGAGACGCTGCTGCGCATTTCACCGCAGCTCGACGCGCGGCCGCACGACGCGCTCGTACACGCCCTGCGCAAGGGCGGCGCGTCCATAGAACACGGGACCGACGCGCTCGGTCCGTTCTACCGCGTGCGCGGCTGGGACGACATGCCCGCGTCCTTTTCCGTCGATGCGGCGCAGTCGTCGCAGTACGCATCGGCCATCGCGCTGCTTGCGGCCGGATCCGACACGCCCTTCACGCTGCGCCTTCTCGGCGACGTGGCGAGCAGATCGTATCTCGACATGACCGTACGTATGCTCGAGGCCGCGGGCGTCGAGACCATCGCCCACGGCGATCTTATTGCGCTGAATCCCACCGCGAGACTGCGCGAGCCCGTGCTGCTCGCCGCGCCGTCCGACTCCAGCGCCGCGGCCGTCTGGAAAACCGCCGCGTTCTTCGAACACATGTTGCGCGTCGACGACGACGGCGCCGGACCCGACGCCGCCATCGACGCCATGCTCGAGCAGATCGTACGCGGACAAAAATCGGATGAAATAGTCCTGAATTGCGCGGAGACGCCCGACCTCGTCCCTGTGCTCGGCATCGCGGCGCTGCGCTCTTCCAAACCCGTACGTATCACCGGCGTGCCGCAATTGCGCGCGAAGGAATCGAACCGCATCGACGGCTACATCGCCTCGCTCGCCGCGGTCGGCGTGCGGCTGCAACCGGCGGCGGACGGTTTCCTCGTGCCCGCGCACGCAGCGCGCGGCCTGCACGACGGCACGTTTCACCCGCTCGGCGATCACCGCCTGCTGATGGCCGGCTTCCTGCTCTCCATGATCATCGGCGAGATAACGCTGGCCGATCCGTGGTGTGTCGCAAAGTCCTACCCCGCCTTCTGGGAACACGCGCGGATGGCAGGATGGACGGTGCGCGAAAGTATCCATGATCAACACACGATGTGAGACACACGAATCGGCCGCAATGTCGAGGACAAGGAGAAACGGATGAGTACTTTCGCTGACATTCTTTCCGCGCGTGTGCGCGCGACGGGCGCGCGGCCCGCGGCCGGACCCGAGGGCGCCTGTGTCGACGCGCGCGGACGCGTCTGCACCATCTGTCACGCGAGCACCGTCTCGTACGCCGACGAGAAACCGCTGCGGACGAAAGCGCTCGAGGAGTATGTGCGCAAGCAGCGCTTGCGCGGACAGCTCGCGCCGCTGGTCGCCGCGCGCACGGGACGCGGCTACCGTGTCGTCACCAAACGCAAGGCCTTCCGCAACGGACGCCACGCCGTGCTCGGCCTCATCGACCGCGCGCCCGACGGACGCTCGCGTCCCATGGCCGTGCTGCGCTGCGCCATCGAGCCGCGCGCGCACGGCGATGTGTACCGCGTCGTGCAGGAGAAACTCGACAAGCCCTACGCCTCGCCGCTGGCGGCGGTGCTGCTGCACGTCGTGGTGAAAGGCGGCGAGGAGGAACAGACCGTGCTCTTCAGCGTCAACGAAATATCGCGCGATGTGGCGCACGCGCTCAACACGCTGTCGAAATCGCTCACGCATGAACTGCCCTCGGTGGTCGCCGTGTACCTGTTCCTCGACGAATCGCGAGGCACGCACTATCTCGGCACCAAACACCCGCGCAAACAACCCGAGTTCCGTCGTGTGTACGGCAAGGCCGACGTGCAGGAGCGCTTGGGCGACGTCTCCTTCTTTTTTCATCCCCTCGCGTTTTCGCAGGTGCATCCCGCCGTCTCCGTGCTCATCGCCGGGACGCTTGCCGCGCAGCTCGAACCCGGACCGACGCAGACGCTCTACGACTTCTATTGCGGCTACGGCTTCTTCACGCTGATCCTTGCGCCGCGCGTGCGTCACAGCATCGGTGTGGAACTCTCGCCGCATGCGGTCGATTCGGCCATCGCAAACGCGCGGCGGCTCGGACGCACCAACGCGCGCTTCCACCGCGCCGACGTCACCGCCGAGGTCGTGCAAAAGATCATGCACCGCGCGGGGCCGGACGACGTGGTGGTGCTCGATCCGCCGCGCGGCGGCGCGGCGCCCGGTGTCATCGAAAGCATCGCCTCGCGCGCGCCGCGGCGCGTTGCGCACCTTGTGTGCGACATCGAACTGCTCGCATCCGATTGCGCGCGCTGGACGCGCAGCGGCTACACCGTGTCGTCGATCACACCCTTCGACATGTTCCCCGGCACCGACGACATCGAACTCCTCCTCATCCTCCATCCCACACAATCCTGATTTCCGGAAAGGCGCGTCGAGGCATGAAGACACTCACGTTCAACGCGGTCATCACACACGCCGGCGGCGGCGGCATGTATGTCGTCGTGCCATACGACATCGAGGCGGAGTTCGGTGTGAAGCGCCTGCCGGCGCGCGCCACCTTCGACGGCGAACCCTATCGCGGCACGGTGTTGCGCATGGGCACGCCAAACTTCATGATCCCTGTGCTCAAGAACATCCGCACAAAGATCGGCAAGGGCGAGGGCGACACGATCACCGTCACCATCACGCGCGACGACGAACCGCGCGACGTGGCGGTGCCGGATGATTTTGCGCGCGCGCTCGACCGTGACACACGCGCGCGGGATTTCTTCGACGCGCTCTCGTACACGCATCGTCGCGAGTACGTGATGTGGATTGAGGAGGCCAAGCGTTCCGACACGCGCGAGCGCCGCATCGTGAAGGCGCTCGAGATGCTGCGCGAGGGGAAGAAGGGACGGTAAAAAAACGTCCCGATGAAACCATCGGGACGAGGATACTTCCAGCGGTGGACGTGTTGACTCAGCGCACGTGTTTCCACCAGTCGTAGTACTTGCCCTCGAGTTCCTCGAGTGTCGGCATCGGGTAGAACTTCGTGTGTCCCCCTTCATTGAAGAACCAGAAGCCGTGGCGCAGCATGCGGTACGACACTTCGCGCATCACCGAGGAGAGACTGAGCGTCTTCACCATCTTCGTGCGGTCGCGCTCGAGTTCGAGCAGGCAGTCGAGCAGATGGTACGCGTTGTTCTCGGGGATGGGCGACGCGATGATCTCGCGGTTCTTGCTGTCGCTGAGGAACTTGTCGATGTTGAGTTCGATCTGCGTGAAGCAGACGGTCGGCGCGCCCTTTGCGCGCGACTCGATCGTCACGTAGCGTCCGAAGGCGCGCTGGTCGAGACGCGACGCGACAAGATTCGTGACAGGCGCGATCTCCTGATAGATACGGATGAGACCCGGCGCGTTCTCGGCCGTGTAATCCGCCGCCGTGAGCCGGAGCGCGTGTCCGCTCGTCGACACGAGATACATGTCCTTCAACATGTCGAGCGGCACGTGCTCGAGCACGCGATACGAGCTGATGAACTTCGTGCGCTTGGGCGAGCCGTCCTCATGCGGCACCGTCTTCGCGAGAAACTCGTCGATCGGAAAATAGGGGTGGCGGAAGTTGACGTCTATTTCCGCGAAGATCACCTTTCCCTGGTAATGGCGGGCGCTGCCGATGGTGTAGTGCTGCGCGAAGTCTTCAGGTCCGAGCTGCGACGAGACGAGCGCGTTGATCGGGAAAGTGATCATGTACAGATGTTTCGAGTAGTCTGCCATAGGAGAGAGCTCTGTTAGTGGAGTGGCGATCGGGATCAACACCGCAAAGGTAGAGATTGCATGGCGCGAAAAAAAATTCTTCAAATGATGCGCGGAGGTTGCGCATTTCTTCTTTGCGCATATTATTTTTGTGCAGCGATACGTTGTATGTAATCGCAGCACTGACATAGTTCTTGATGTCCACATCAAGGAGGCAAAGCGGAAGGCGACGGGCACAACCAGTCGCCTCCGCTTTTTTCATGGGGCGCGCGCGTGTAGATTTCATGCGACTCCGCGCGGTCTCCCCGCGTATCTCCCGACACCATACAGACGGCACATCATGGCACGAACCACTTCCGCGCGCGGCAAAGACGCGCCTCTCGCACGCATTGCGATCAACACCGGCGGCGGCGACGCGCCCGGTCTCAACGCGGTGATACGCGCCGTCGTGCTTAGCGCGATCAATCGCGGCATCGACGTGGTGGGCATACGCGATGGATATAACGGACTCCTCGCTCCGAAATTATATGCGGGCGGCGGACTCGTGAAGCTCACGCGCAATTCCGTCCGCGGCATCACGCATCTCGGCGGCACGATACTCGGCACGACCAACAAGGGCAATCCTCTGCGCTTCCCCGTGCGGCAGAGGAACGGATCGTACATCGAGACCGACCGTTCCGACGAACTGCTTGCCGCCTTCGCGCGGCATCACATCGACGCGCTCATCGCGATAGGCGGCGACGGATCGCTGTCGATCGCGAACGCGCTCGCGAAGAAGGGCCTGCGCGTGGTCGGCGTGCCGAAGACCATCGACAACGATCTCGACAAGACCGTCGTCACCTTCGGCTTCGACACCGCCGTGGAATTCGCCACCGAGTGTCTCGACCGCCTGCACTCCACCGCCGAGGCGCACCGCCGCATCATGGTGGTGGAGGTGATGGGACGTTACGCCGGATGGATCGCGTTGCACGCGGGCGTGTCAGGCACGGCCGACGCGATTCTTATTCCGGAGATCCCCTACGACATTCAGAAGGTCGCGGAGAAAACCGTCGCGCGGCGTCGCGCCGGACGGCATTTCTCGATCATCGTTGTCGCCGAAGGCGCAAAACCCGTGGGCGGCACACACTCGGTGATCGGCAAACAGATCGGCCAGGCCGAACGTCTCGGCGGCGCCGCCGAAACCATCGCGAAACAACTGCAGGAAATGACGGGACAGGAGACGCGCCATGTGGTGCTCGGACATCTGCAGCGCGGTGGTACTCCCACCACATCCGACCGCCTCATCTCTCTGCGCTTCGGCGCCGCGGCCGTGCGCGCGCTCGACGAGGGACGCAGTGGCGTGATGGTGGCGCTCGATCCTCCCGTCGTGCGCTATGTGCCCCTCGCGCAGGCCACACGCAGGATGAAGACGGTGCCCGTGCAGAGCGACACCATGCTGACCGCGCGTGATCTCGGCATCTGCTTCGGCGACTGAACATTTCCATCACACACGCGCAGCAACACACAGACCACGACACAGATCTCATACACAAGGACGCACGACCATGCGCGCGTGTTTTATACTCGGACTTATGACAGCAACCCTCCTCTCCTCCTGCGGCGCTCCCGTCGACTCCACATCCGATACCACGCTGCGCCTCGACGGCATCTGGTCCTTCCGCGTCGACAGCACCGATGCCGGTGAAGCACAGCGCTGGTACGAGATGACGGCGGACCGCGCGTCGTGGGACACCATCACCGTGCCGATGCATTGGGACTCGCACAAGCTCGCACAGTATGACGGACGCGGCTGGTACGCCAAGAGCTTCGACATCGAGGTGCGCGGGAACGTCCGTTACGCCGTTGTGTTCGACGCCGTCGACGACAACGCGGTAATCTGGTTCAACGGTGTGCGCATCGGATCACACAGCGGGTATGGACAGCGGTTCTTCTTCGACATCACGGCGCTGCTGCGTCCGAAGGGCAACGTGCTGGTTGCGCGTGTCGAGGATCTTGCGGGTCCGGGCGGCATGATCGGATCCGTGAAGGTGATGGCGTACACGAGTGAGGACGATCTTATTGAAAGCGACTGGCACCGCCTGCCCGTGGTGCAAAGTCCCGCATGGGTGCGTGATGCCGTGGTGTACGAAATCTTCACGCGCAATTTTTCGCAGGATGGAAGTTTCTCCACCGTCGAGCGGCGCATCCCTGAATTGCGCGCGCTTGGTGTCACCGTGCTCTGGCTCATGCCGATACATCCGATCGGCGAGAAGAACCGCAAGGGTTCGCTGGGCAGTCCGTACTCCGTCCGCGACTACTACGGCGTGAATCCGGAACACGGGACCATGGACGACCTGCGTTCGCTGGTGCGCGCGGCGCATGCGGCGGAGATGCGGGTGATCATCGACATCGTCGCGAATCACACGGCGTGGGACAATCCTCTCATCGAAACGCACCCCGACTGGTACACACACGATGCAAAGGGAGAGATCATACCGCCGAACACCGACTGGCACGACGTTGCCGATCTCGATTATTCGAAGCCGGCGCTGCGTCGTTACATGACCGACATGCTCGCGTTCTGGATCGACTCCGTCGGCCTCGACGGTTTCCGTTGTGATGTTGCCGAAATGGTGCCGCACGATTTCTGGAAGGAGGCGTTCACGGAGCTGCGCGTGAAGAAGCCGCTCTTTCTCCTGGCCGAGGGCACCACGCCCGATCTGCATGTTGACGCGTTCGACATGACCTACGCATGGAACACCTACGACATTCTTCCCGGCATCTTCGCGGGCAGGGATGCGGCGGCGGCGATCGACGAGGCCTTGCGCCGCGAGCGTCTGCTGATGCCGCTCGGCGCGCTGCGCATGCGCTTCACCACCAATCACGACAAACACGCCTACGATGCACCAGCGGTGACGCGTTACGGCGTCGAGGGTGCAAAGGCCGCCGCCGTTCTCATGCACTGTCTGCCGGGAGTTCCGTTGATCTACAACGGACAGGAAGTCGGCAGCACGACGAAGCTCGGTCTTTTCGATCGTGATCCGATCGACTGGTCGCGCGACACACACGGCTTCCGCGCCCTGTACACAGAACTCAACACGCTGCACCGCGATCATGCGGCGTTACGCCGAGGTGTGCACATTCCCAAGAGTGTGGAGAAGTATCCGTCGCTGTACCTCGGTCTGCGCGAACTCGATGGCGAGCAGATATTCTTCGCCGTCAATCTGGGGGCATCTCCCCTCGAAGTCACCGTGCCCGACGCCACCCTCGCGGGATTCACGCGTCTTTTCGGCAACGCCGCATACAGCACCGACACAGATCGGCTCGGCATGAAAATCCCCGGCTACGGATATTTCGTCGGCAGCAAGTCCCACCGCTGAGCTGCCCCGCGCGGCCGTCCTCGCGCAGTACCCAATTCCTGACCGCATAAAATTCGCCCCGTGTAACCTTCGGCGGGGCTTGTGCATCATTATCTCAGACGCGCATGCACGCTCACTTGAGGATCGGACGCGAGACTCACACGACAGACAGGTTGTACCACACGCTCCCACTCGCGGTCATACGCAAAAACTGAGGCACGATCATGAAACGCTATAGAATGTTCCTTCTTGCAGTCGCCGGCGCGCTCGCCATCGCGGGCTGCTCCGACAAGTCGCCTTCCACCAACATCAACGATCCCGCGGCACAGTCCCGTCTCGCCGCAATCGACGAAGACCGTCTCGTCCGGAATGCTCTCGAGATCGTTCCAGGTTCCGTCTCCTCCGTGTCGACGAACGACGCAGAGACACCGCTCCTGTCCGTCACTGTTGCACCCGCTTCGGGCGGCAGTGTCATCGTCACCTTCGACGCCGTAAACAACGTGATTGCCGCGGTGAGCGGCGACGCGGCGACACACACGGCCTCCGTCGCGCCCGGACCCTACTTCATTCCGCTGTCCCTCGCCGTCGAACTCGCACAGCGTGAAGTGCGCGGCAATGTGCTCGGCTGGCGCTTCGAACGTAACGCCGACGACAACACCTGGATCTATCGCATCGAGATCCGCGACTCCACCGGCCTGCGTCACGATATCGCGCTCAATGCAATCTCGAAATCCATCATCGCCGCAAACATCCTCTGACCGTTCCCGTCCCTTCCGGACGTTTACATAGACCACGCCCCGGCTTCGTGTCGGGGCGTTTTTTTTGAGGAGCTAGGAGTTAGGAACTGGGAGCTAGGGACTTGGAACTAGGAACCGTGGGCGGAGCAGCAACGTGGAACGTGTTACGTGTTACGTGGAACGAGCATTGTGCCGCCCTCCGCTTCGCTCCGGGCTCACGAGATCCGTTGGGCGCGCCTTCCCCCGGCCTCACGGCCGGGGCTGACATGTGCCGCCCTCCGCTGCGCTCCGGGCTCGTGGTGCGGCCCTCCGCTGCGCTGCGCGCATACTAGCGACCTCCTGCCTCCTGTATCCTGTCTCCTCACTCACACCCAGCAGATCCATCTACCATCTACCCACCTACCATCTACCAACTACCACTCCTGCCTCCTGTCTCCTGTCTCCTCACTCACACCCAGCAGATCCATCTACCATCTACCATCTACCCAGCTACCATCTACCAACTCCCCATCTACCACCGTCCCTCAAACACAAGCCGCGCAGGCCCTTCCAGCGTGAGCTGCTCATACGGCGCGGTGGCGTTAAAATCCACAGTGAGCACATGTCCGCCCTGTGTCAAAAGTGGAAGCGGCGGCATCAGACCCATCGCGTGATGCAGCACCAGCGCCGATGCAATCGTTCCCGTGCCGCAGGCCATGGTCTCGGCCTCCACACCCTTCTCGAAAGTGCGGACGCGCGCGCCGCCGCCGGGCAGCAACGCAACGACATTGACGTTCGCACCGGCCGGCTGAAACGCGGGATGCCAGCGAAGCGGAAACGCCGCGTTCGACAGATCGAACGATTCGATATCGCCTGTATCCTCCGCAAGTATCGCAACCACATGCGGCGCGCCTGTATGGACAAAGTGCAGAGGACGCGTGGTGTGAAACGACGTCACGATGTCGAGCGCGCGCAGTTCGCGCGGCGGCGGAAAGTGCAGCGTGACACGACCGCCGTCGACAATCGCGCGATATTCGACGTCGAGCACGGTGAAACGCATGTCGCGCGGCGCAAATCCGCGCGTGTGCGCGTACAGCGCTGCGGCGCGGCCGCCGTTGCCGCACATCGAGCCCGTGGATCCGTCGGGATTGTGAAACACCATGACAAAGTCGTGCTCGCCGCTGCGCTCGAAGAATATGACACCGTCGGCGCCCACGCCCGCGCGCCGATGACAGGCCGCCACGGCAAACGCCGCGCGCTTATCCGCCGGCATCGCGCGGTCGAAATCCTCCACGAGCAGAAAGTCGTTTAACGCCGCTTCGGCCTTCGTAAAGTGTATGGTATGCATGGGAGTCATATTATCGGATGATCGGATCCTGTATTCCGCCGCACGCGCTGCCTGTGTTCAGCGAGGCGGCGCCACCTGCGCCCATTCGATGCCGGCCGCGCGGAACTGCGTGTGTATCTCGAGGTTGATGCGCTCCTGCGTGTCCATGTACAATGTGTAATCGTTGCCGAGCACGTCGTACACGGCCTCCACGTGGAGGCCCGCGAGCGAGAAGTCGCGGAAGTGCGCGCGCACGAAACGCGCGGTCTCGCAACGTTCCACCGCGTTGCGGACGAGTCCGGCAACTGATGCCAGCGCCTCGGGCGTGGTGCCGTGCGCCAGCGTCAGCACGAGGATCACGCGCCGCTCGTCCATGCGTTTGAAATTGCGGATGCGGCTCTTGAGCAGATCGGTGTTCGAGAAGATGAGCTGCTCGCCGGTGGCCGCGCGGATACGCGTCGTTTTGAGACCGATCTTTTCCACCGTGCCGCTGAATGTGTCGACGGTGATGGCGTCGCCCACGACGAAGGGTTTGTCGAGCACGATCGACAGCGAGGCGAAGAGATCGCCGAGCACGTTCTGCACCGCGAGCGCGATGGCGATGCCGCCGATGCCGAGTCCCGCCACCAGCGCCGTGATGTTGACCCCGAAGTTGTCGAGCACGAGCAGCACCACCACCGCCCACAACACCACACGCCCGATGACGCCGAGTATCGAGTACGCGCCCGCGGACGCGTCGCTCTCGCGCGTGGCGGCGCTGCGTTCGAGCATGTACCGGAGCAGCTCGCTCAGCCATAGCCCCGCCTGCAACAGCGCGAGGGCCAGCGTGGCGTTGTCGAGCACACGCACGGCCAGCGCGGGAAGATGGAGCGTGTGCGCCGCCGCGTCCACCGACACGGAGAGAAGGAAATACCACCGCGTGGCCCGCAGCACGTCGACCACCAGATCGTCGACGGTGGTGGCGGTCTTCTTCGCAAAACGTGTAAGACGGCGGACGATAAAGCGCAGCACGATTTTCAGCAGCACGCTGATCGACAGCACGATGCCCGCCGCTATGAGCCAGCGCGCGAGGGTGTTTCCGAAGTAGATGGTATCAAGCATGGCAGAGTCGTTCCTGTGTCTGCAGCAAATGTAGTGCACACACGGCAAAAGAACCGCGAGGGCGGCGGTGGACCCGCGTCGCCCGCGGTGTTATCTTGCGCTCGCCATCGTGCACCATCCCAGCAAGTATCAGGAGTCAACCATGAGAAGCAGTGTCGTTCTCGCCTGCG
The DNA here is from genome assembly GCA_016218045.1 of Ignavibacteriota bacterium. Lineage (NCBI taxonomy): Bacteria > Pseudomonadati > Ignavibacteriota > Ignavibacteriota bacterium. The sequence continues at coordinate 29,777 of JACRFB010000026.1, read as the reverse complement.
CGATTCTTGTCCTCGCCGCCGCCGCGCCCGCGCAGCGCCGCGCCGCGGCCTTCAAACCGTCCACCGAACTCTCGTTCTCGCTTGCGGCGGGACAGACCCGCTCGGTGTACCGCGTCGAGAGTGATGGCGGCGCATCGCAGTATGAATCGTCACAGGCCTATGGCATCCTCGCCATGCGCAGCGGATTCTTCTTCGCTCCGTGGTTGTCCTTCGAACCGGAGTTTCTCGTCTCGGCTCGCGACGGCGCCCTTCCCGTACACGCGCTCAGCGCAAACTTCTCGTTCATGTACTTGATACCGCGCACACCCGTTGCGCCGTTTATCCTCCTCGGTTACGGCGCGGGCAACGGCGTGCCGCATGCCGGCCGCCTCTCCGACCGCGCCACCAATGAGCCCTGGGATGTGCGCCTCGCCAACGCCGGCATCGGCGCCAAGTTTTTTATCACAAGCTCCGGCGCCATCCGTGTCGAATACCGCTTTCAGATGGCCACACACGAACACACTACCCGCGAAAGCGAGTACACCTACACCACGAAACAGACCTGGTACAATAACGATCTGTTCGTCGGCGTGGCGGTGTTTTTGTAGAGGAGTTAGGAACTGGGAACTGGGAACTAGGAACTGGGAACTAGGAGATAGGAACTGGGAACTGGGAATTCAGAACGCGGAACAACGACACGGCGTCTCGCTGAGCCACGTTCCACTTTGCCACTTTCCACCTTCCACCTTCCACATTGCCACTTTCCACCTTCCACATTGCCACTTTGCCACTTTGCTACTTTTCTACTGTCACTAGAGCCCGCGAAGCGGGCGGCATTCACCAACCCACACCGTCAGGTGTGGGAGACGGCGCGCACTGAACCAATCAGGGTACGATCCGCACTCCGACGGAGTACAGCGTGGCGCCGCGTGGCACAGGACGAATGAACGTGTCGGGCACATGCGCGGCACGGAGAAACAGACGCAGTGCTGCCGCGCTGCCGCGAATCTCGGCATAGACCTCGGCGAGAGCGGCGTCGGCCGCGCCCTCGAGGTGTGTCGTGCCCGATTCGCGCGAGGCCGCGCGCCGCAGCGTGCCGCGCGCGTCAAGCAGCACTCCCGCGCGCATCGCCGACACAATCGGTGCGGAGATGTCGAGGTGCACACGCGACGCGGCGCGGTGATCTTCCACATTCGGCGCGGCAGTCCGCGCACTCACCGGGAAGCGCTGATCTTGCACAAAGACGTATGCATGTGCCTCCGCGAGCGGCTGTATGGTGATGCCGCCCAGCGAGATGCCGTCGTGCTGCCAGCGCAGCATAAGACTGCTGTAGATCAGCGCGCGCTCTTCCTCGCGGCCCGTGACACGTAACAGCTCGATGTTGTCGATGTCGTGTTTGCAGCGGTGCTGCAATCCGAACTGCCAGTCTGTATTGCCGCCGCGCAGACCGATCAGAATACCTTCTTCCCAGAACAACGCGCGGGGATTAAAGCCGATGTTGTTGCCCGGATCGGCGACAAGGGCTATCGCCGATTCGAAGAGCAGTCTCACGTTATCCCGGCGCACAAGTTCCACCGCACCGCCTATCATCACAATCCAGCGATGATCCTCATTCTTCCCAAACACCCGCGCCGCTTCCCCGCCGAACTGTGTCGAGCCGAGAAACACAACGCTGTCGCCGCCGCCACCGCTGTGCCGAAACGGTATCACCGTCTCGGGATGTATCCACGTTTGCGCGCGCAACAGCGGCGCCATGAGACAGACGAGCGCGAGTGTGATGACACACCCGCGCCCGATTCCATTCATGTGCGACAATCGTGCGGGCGTCACCGCGCGACAACAAAACGTGTCACGAGCCGCGAATCGCCCGCGACAAGTGTCGCGAAGTACACACCGCTGATCAGCGACGATGTGTCCCAGGTGGCCATGTGTTCGCCCGCTTCGAATTCGCCGTCGGCGATTGTCGCCACGGTTTTTCCCGCGGCATTACACACGGTGAGCGACAGACGCGCGCGGCGCGCCAGCGTGAAGGGTATGGTCATGCCCTGATCCGCGCCGGTCACGGGATTCGGGTAGGTGACACCGAGTGTCATCTCGCCCGGCTGTATCACGCGCTCCGTCGACATCGGATTGTTCACGATGCGCTGCACGATGCCCTCGCGTGTCACGGCCCATGCGCGGCCGTCGGGCGCAAACGCGGCGTGCTGTATCGGACCCGCAGGCACCATCTGTGTGCGCGTCCACACGCCTCCTTCGTTCCTGCTTGCCCACGCGCTGGTATCGGTCACAATCCACACCACGTATCTCGAGACGTCGCAGAACACCGAGGCCGCGCGTAATCCGTTGAGCGGATAAAAGGTTGACGACCACGAGGCGCCGCCGTTGACGCTGCGACGTGTGAGGTAGGAAAGCGGATCCACGCAATACCCCTTGAGCGCCGAGAGGAAACTGATGCCCGACACCGATCGTGTTCCGGCGTTCACCGCCGTCCACGTCTGTCCGCCGTCGTTCGTGCGCAACACGGAGGCGTTCGCGGACGGACTGTTGTCTTCGTTCGACATCGCGACCCATCCGATGTTCCTGTCAAAAAACACCATCGACGAGGGCCAGGTGTTGAACAGCGAGGTCTGACGGAACGATCGCTGCGGGGACGCGGTCCACGTCTCTCCGCCATCCTGCGTGAAGAAGACGTCCGATGAATCGCGGTAGCCGTAACTCATCGCGATGCCGTTGTTGTCGTCCCAGAACCAGATGTTGTCGATGAAGGCGTTCAGACGGAACAGCACTTCCCGCCACTGCGCGCCGCCGTTGGTGGTTTTGAAGATCTGTCCGCTGCGTGTGCCGACAAGTGCGCGGTCGCGATCGAAGGCGTGTATGCCCACGACGCGGGTGCGCGATCCGGGCAGGCGCGTGTCTTCCCATGTCGCGCCGCCGTCGAGCGAGCGCGAGACAAGGGCGGAATCACGCGTGAGCCAGAGGGTGGATTCGCCCGCGTACCGCAGCGTGTTCACCTTGGTCGACATGGCTTCGCGCCGCACGATTTCCCAATCGGCCAGCGCCACGTCGCTTGTGCGCAGTGTAAACACCTGTGTCGCCGATCCGTGTGTATTCACGGCCTTGATGGTGAAACGTGCCGTGAGATCGGAGGCGGTCCAGCGCACTACTCCGAGCCGTGCGTCGATGGTCGCTCCCTGCGGACCTTCCTCGAGTGTGAATGTCGCCGCGGGCGATCCGCTTGTGACAGGCGCGTAGAGGAAGGGCTGCTTCTGCGAGAGCACACTGGTGTCGGGTCGCGACACAAACACCGGCGCCGCGGGCACGGGTGTCGTCCATGTCACATCGTACATGCCGCGGCCGTGTGTGATGGCGCGCAGCGTGCCGGTGGTTTTGTTGTAACGCAGCTTCTGTACCGAAACTGCCGGCATGCCGCTGCCGAAACGCTGCCAGTCGGCTCCCTCGTTTACGGATATAAAGGTCCCGATATCCGTTGCCAGGATCAGATTGCCGTCGAGGCGGATGATGTCGTTGGCCGGGATGTCGGGCAGGCCGCGGCCGATGCTGCGCCAGGTGTTGCCGTAATCGGTCGAGCGCCACACCTTGTCCACACCGTAGCGGCTGTACGTGGCGTACACCGTGCCGGGTTCGAAACTTTTCACCGCGCTGCAGTATGCCGCGGGAAGCGAATCCTGCACCACGGTCCACGTGGCGCCCGCGTCCGACGACTTTGCGATCGGCCCGCCGGTTGCGCCCGCAAACACCCAGCGTGAATCGTATTCGGCCACACTCACGGCCGACACGTAGTAACACGAGGTGCCCGTGGGGAAAAGACAGTCGCGGAGCTGATTCCACTGCCGCCCCTCATTGGTCGTCTTGTACATGCGGTAGGAACCGAGGTACAGCGTGGACGGATTCGACGGATCCATCGCATAGTCGATGTAGAACAGCGACTGATGCAGCGGCATGCCGCCGAGTGCCTGCACCCAGGTCTTCCCGAAATTCCCGGATCGCCAGAGTTTGATGCTCTCCATCGTGGTGTACACCACGTTGGGTTTCTGCGGATTCACGGCGCCGTTTCCGCCGTCGCCGTAGAGCACGGGATCCCACGCCGCCACGTCGCCGCCGCTGGTCATCGATCCGTTGTCCTGCGTACCGCCCAACGCGTACGCGTCGGTTGATGGATGAGTGGCGCCGCCGATGAATTGTGTGATCGAGAGTCCGAGGTCGCGTTTGTACACGGTGGCGCCCGCGTCGGTCAGCACGTAGAACCCGCCGTCATTGCCGATGTACACGCGGTCGGGATCGGTGGGATGGAAGGCGATCGCGTGATGATCCACATGCAACAATCCGCCCATGCCCTGATCCGGCACGCGTGTCCATGTGGCGCCGCCGTCGCCGCTGCGCAGCATCTTCACGCCGCCCACATACAATAGATTCGGATTCGCGGGATGCACGCCGATGATGTTGTCGTACCAGCCCTGCAGCAGCAGGTAATCGATCGGCACGGGACAGCGCTGCCATGTGGCGCCCGCGTCGGTGGTTTTGAACACTCCGAGTGTGCCCGGCGCGCCCGAACCCGAAAGGCGCGACACGCTGACGTAGAGGATGTCGGGGTTGCTCTCCGATATCGCGATGGCGGTGCGGCCCATGAGTGAATCCACCACACCGGGCAGCGACAGCTTCGTCCACGTGGCGCCGCCGTCGACGGATTTGTGCAGACCGTAACGCGCCGACGCGCCGCCGACGCCGAGAGCGGTGGAGGCGGTGTAGAGCACCGACGGATTGCGCGGATCGAGCACGATGTCGGTCATGCGGCCCGTGAGGATGAGCGTCCATGTAGCGCCGCCGTCGGTGGACTTGTACATACCCTCCTCTTGCGGTTCAACGCCGTCGGGGATCGCCAGGTACAGCGTCCGCGGTGTCGAGGGATCGATCGCGATGTCGCTCGCGCGCGCGTAGCGCGGCAGCGCCGAGCCCGCGACCTCCGTCCATGTTGTGCCGCCGTCACTGCTTTTCATGAGGCCGCCGCCGTCGAACATGTGCTGGCCGAAGTTCGCTTCACCCGTGCCCGCGTACACGATGGTGGTATCCACCGGATCGAAGGCGATCGCACCCATGGCCTGCACGGGCCAGTCGTCCGACACCGAGTGCCAGGTCCGCCCCTCGTCGAAACTGCGCCACACGCCGCCGTCGGCCGCGCCGATGAGGATGGTGTTCGGATTTTTCGGATTCAACGCCACGGCAAGTATGCGACCGCCGATGTTGAAGGGTCCGATATTCCGCCACTCATAGGCGGCCTGCAGACCGTGTTTCGCGTCCGGAGCAAAAAGTCTCATCGTGGAATGGGCCTGTTCGAAGGCTCGCGCGCGCGCACCCACCGGCACGCTGCCGCCCGGATACGTCACGCGTGTGTGGAAGTACTCGCGCCGCGCCTCGGCTTTCGACGGATACTGCGCGCTTCCGTCTCTCTCGGGCAAGGCCTGGCCCGCATCCTGCGCGGAGCTTGCCAGGGGCAGCAGGAACGCTGCTGCGACGATAAAAACGCGGATGGTATCCAAGCTGTACATACGGTCCTCAGAGTTTCTGTTGCGAATCATTCTAATGTACTGCCGGGCCGGGAGAGTGTCCAGCGGCGCACGGGTACTGCAGCCCTCGTGGTTGTCATGTAGCAAAGTGGGAAGGTAGCAAGGTGGCAAGGTACAGGATCCGGAGTGTCGAAGCGTCGGGGAAGCCTGGGGATGGCGTCGTACGGTCGAGGGGGAATGCCTTGACACTCGCTCAGTATATGGATAATATTGTCCTGTATTACGGTAAGGGTTGCATCACACCATTTCAGGACAGCAGCATGAAACTCCATCGTTGTGTTTTTGTTCTTGTCACGGCGCTGTGTTTAATCCATGCGGTTTCGTATGCGCAGGATCCCGCAGAGGAAACGCTCCCGTTTTTTACATCGCCGCGTCTCGCCCTGCTCTTTCACGTCACGAACCTGAGTCTCACGAACTATGATGGCGGCGTCGGCCTGGGCTTCCGGCACAACGATGCCATGTACTGGCGTGTGGCGGTGGGTGTATCCACGTACGGTTACGACTGGGAACATCAGAATCCTGATCGGCAGAGAGAACTGGTGCAAGAGTCGTCGTCGGATATTTCGACCACGCTGTTCGCCGCCCCGATGTTGCTGCTGCATCAGTCGAAACAGGGCTTTGTTTTTGTAAGTCCCATGGTGGGAATCGTCTACGGCAAGCGCAATTCCGAATGGGGCAGTACCGACACCGGAAGCACGTACGGCGCGAGGAACACGACGGCAAACAGTGTGGGTGCAAGAGTCGGATTCGGCGTCGGAGGGGGCCTCGCGATATCAGACCGGCTCATGCTGACGGCGGAATATCGGTTACAGATGTCGTACGATCACACGTGGGGCGAGACCAAGGATACACGTCCCGAGTTATACATATCTCCGTTGATGACCAGCAAGGAAAGCCGCTGGAATCTCGGCTCGTATGCGAGTCTCACCCTGCTCTTTATGTTATGATCAGTGCATGTGTGAGAAGTATGGCCGCACAACGTGCCACGACCTGCTGTTCCCGAGTTGTAGTATTCTCGCCCAGCGTGTGGAACCCTGCTCTCCACCCGTAGATCCGCCGCACCACAGTGGTCGACCCGATACACCTTTGACGATGGAACAGTACTCCGCGATTGTGTCCCGATACACCGCTGACGCGGGAACACAACACCGTTGATGCTGAACCGATACACCTTTGACGATGGAACCGTATTCCGCGATGGTGTCCCGATACACCGCTGACGCGGGAACACAACACCGTTGGGGTTGAACCGATACACCTTTGACGATGGAACCGTACTCCGCGATGGTGTCCCGATACACCGCTGACGCGGGAACACAACACCGTTGATGTTGAACCGATACACCATTGACGATGGAACAGTACTCCGCGATGGTGTCCCGATACACCGCAGTCGCGGGAACACAATACCGTTGATGCTGAACCGATACACCTTTGACGATGGAACAGTACTCCGCGATGGTGTCCCGATACACCGCAGTCGCGGGAACACAACACCGTTGGGGTTGAACCCATACACTGCTGATGTTGATACACCACCGTTGGCAACAAAGAGAATCCCCGCGGAGGTGGTGATCTCCTGCCATGCCCCCGTTTTGACGCAAACGACGCCCGTTGTAGTCTGCGACGCACCCACCAACCCGGACGCCCCATGACCCACACCACCTACACCACCGCACTGCGTGGACAATTCCTCGCCGCCATCGACATGCTCGGACGTTCCATCGAGTCCTGCCCCGCCGATCTCTGGGGCTCGCGTGTCACCGCCGACGAGTTCTGGTACTCGGCCTTCCACGCCTTGTTCTACCTCGACTGCTACCTCTCAGAAACCCTCGACGGTTTCGCGCCGCCGCCGCCCTTCACGCTCGATGAACTCGACGAACGCGGTCTGCTGCCCGATCGTGTGTACACGCGCGACGAGCTGCTCGCCTACCTGCGCCACGGCCGCGACAAATGTATCGCCACACTCGATGCGCTGACACCCGAACACGCTTCGGCACACTGCGGCTTCGACTGGCTCGACATCTCCATCGCCGAGTTACACCTGTACAACCTCCGCCACGTGCAGCATCATGCGGCGCAGCTCAATCAGCGCATCCGCCTGCACGGCGCAACACCGCCGCGATGGGTGCGGCGTGGGCAGTGAGAACGTTACACGTTGCCATGTTGCACGTTGCACGTTACAAGTAGCAAGGTGGCAAGGTAGCTCCTGCACTCGTCTTTTACTTTGCTACCTTGCTACATTGTTACTTTCCACTTCGTGACAGGTAGCAAGTGAAAAGGCGGCTCCAGCACTCGTCTTTTACTTTGCTACCTTGCTACATTGTTACTTTCCACTTCGTGACAGGTAGCAAGTGAAAAGGCGGCTCCAGCACTCGTCTTTTACTTTGCTACCTTGCTACGTTGTTACTTTCCACTTCGGTTCACCGCGCCACCACCACACGCTGCACGGTAAGCTCGGTTCCGAATCGTATCGTCACGAAGTACGTGCCGGGGCTGAGCGTGTGTGTATCCCAGCTCAATAGATGTTGACCCGCCGGGAGGTCGCCGTCGTGTAACACCGCCACCTCGCGGCCCGCAAGGTTCTGCGCCACCGCGAGCAGACGGCCGCGCGCGCCCGTTGTCACTGGCAACGTGACGGCATCCATCGCGGGATGCGGATAACTCTGTCCGATTATCAGCGATGCGCGCGCGGGATGCGGCGGCTGTGACGCGTCGAGCGTGCGCAGATCGATGGTCTGCACGATGCCCTCGGCGCTGATCGCCCAACCGCAGGTGGAATCGACAAAGTCGGCGGACTGCATCGAGCCGATGTAGGCGAGACTCGTGCGCGTCCAGGCATTCCCCTCATTCACGCTCCACCACGCGGCCGAATCGGTCACGACCCACAGGCGGTATGCCGCCGGATTGGCGTGTACGGCCATGAGGCGCTGCCCGTTCATCGGCCAGAACGTCGAATTCCACGCGGCTCCGCCGCTCACCGTGCGCCGCGCGCGTCCCTGTATCGGATCCACCAGATACCCCTTCGTCGACGAAAGGAAACCGATGCCCGCCGCGCTGCGTGTACCCGCGGAACTTGTCAGCCAACTGCGGCCGCCGTCCGTCGTGCGTAGTATCGACGCGTCCTTCGGCGGCCTCTCGGCCGTGTTGCCCGACGCGTAACAACCCATGGCGCGGTCGAAGAACGTGAGTGTGGACGACAGCGGACTCCGCGCATAGGAGCGCGGACCCGTTTCACGCCGCCAGCTCGTACCACCATCCTGCGTGAAGTACACCTCCGCCGAATCGCGCTCGCCCTGCGTGATGGTGATGCCCTCGTTCTCGTTCCAGAAGTGGATGTTGCCGAACGACGCGTTGATGCCCGAGAGCGACAGCGTCCAGCTTGCTCCGCCGTCGACGGTTTTGTACAACTGACCACCGTTGGTGCCCGCGAAGGCGCGGTCGCGGTCGAGCGGGAAAACGGTCATGACGTTTGCCCACGTGCCCGGCAGACGCATGTGTGTCCATGTTGCGGCACCATCGGTCGAACGCGACACGCCGGCCGAATCGCGCGCCACCCACAGCGTGCGCGCGTCTACGGCCCGCAGCCGCTGCACCCGTGTGGGGAAACGATCGGTGGAGGCGATGCGCCAGTCGGTGAGCGGCGCGTCGTTGCTCACCAGATGAAACACCTGCCGCGTGCTGCCCGCGCTGTTTGTTGCCTCGAGCGTGAACCGCGCCACTCGCGCGCCGCCGCTCCAACGCAACTGCCCGAACACCGGATCGAACTCCGCGCCCGAGGGACCGTCCACCAATGACAGACGCGGGGACGGCGCACCCGTCACCACAGGCGCGTACAGAAACGGCTGTCCGATCTCGAGCATGGTGGTGTCCGGTCTCGACACAAACACGGGCGCTGCATCGGGCAGAATTTTCCACTGCAGGTCGTACATCCCGCGGCCGTGTGTGATTGCGCGGAGCGTGCCGGTATTCGCGCTATAGCGCAGCCGGAACACCGCCACGGCGGGCAGGCCCGTGCCGAGCCGCTGCCAGGTTGTGCCTTCATCGTCCGACACAAAGGCGCCCACTTCGGTGCCGATCACCAGTCTCCCATCGATGCGCAGTATGTCGTTCACGGGCACATCGGGCAGATTGCCGTTGATGCTGTTCCATGTTGCGCCGTAATCCGACGACCGCCACACCTTGTCCACACCGTAGCGGCTGAAGGTGACGTACACCACATCGGGTTCGAAACTTCGCACGGCCGACACATAGGCAGCCGGCAGTCCCGCGCTTGTCACCGTCCACGCACCCCCGCCGTTGCTCGATATCGCAACGGCGCCGCTGTTGGATCCGGCAAACACGTAGCGCGGATCGGCGGTGGAGACGCTTACGGCGCTGATGTAATAACAGCCGCCGCTCGGCGAGGGGAAGAGGCAACTGTTCGGCATGGTCCAGAGTCGTCCGCCGTTTGTGGTTTTGTACAGCCGGTACGTCCCGAGATACAGTGTCGCCGGTTCGGCGGGATCCATGTCGTACGAGATGTAGAAGAGCGAGCCGTCGTTGTTGATGCCGTTCATGGCCTGCGCCCACGTGCGGCCAAAATCCTCCGAACGCCAGAAGCTCAGATTCTGCTGCATGCCGTACACGATGTTCGGCCGCTGCGGATCGACGGCGCTGTTGCCCCCGTCGCCGCGCAGCACGATGGCCCAGTCCGATCCTTCGGATCCGATCTGTGTGCTGTTGTCCTGCGTGCCGCCTATGCGATACGCGTCGTTCGAGGGATGCATGGCTCCGCCCACGAACTGCGTGATCGAGAGCCCGCGGTCGCGTTTCTCCACGGTGGCACCGTTGTTCGTCAGCACAAAGAAGCCGCCGTCATTGCCGATGTACACGCGGTCGGGATCGAGAGGATTGTACTCGATGGCGTGCTGGTCCACGTGTAACACCGCGCCGGTGTACCAGTCCGGGATGCGCGTCCATGTGGCGCCGCCGTCGCTTGTGCGGATAAGACTCACTCCGCCGGCGTACACGATGTCGGGATTTGACGGATGTATGCCCACGATGTTGTCGAACCAGCCCTGCGCCACGAGGTAATCATAGGGCACCGGACACTTCGTCCACGTCGCGCCCGCGTCGGTGGATTTGAACACACCGAGCAGCCATGTGCGTGTGTTGGCGCCCGAGAGTTCCGACACGCCGATGAACAACACACGCGGATCGCTCGCGCTAATGGCGATGCTTGTGCGGCCCATGGATTCGGGCGGCACACCCACGTCGAGCTGCGTCCATGTTGCTCCGCCGTCGATGCTTTTGAACATGCCGGGACGCGGCACGGGCACTCCGACGCTCACGCCGCTCGACACCGTGTATAGCGTGGACGGATTCTGCGGATCGAGCACCACGTCGGTCATCATGCCCGGGAACACAAGGCGCCAGGTCTCGCCGCCGTCGGTCGATTTGTAGAGTCCGTTCAGTGTATCGGCGCGCACGCCGTCGGGGATGGCCGCGTAGAGGGTGGATGTGTTTTTCGGATCGACGATCAGATCCGACACGCGCGCGTAGTCGGGCAGCGTGCCCGCGCCCACGCGCCGCCACGTGTTGCCTCCGTCGCTGCTTTTGAACAGACCCGCACCGTCGAATTGATTGATCCCGAAATTCGCCTCGCCCGTGCCCGCGTACACAATGTTCGTGTCGACCGGGTCGATGGCGAGCGCGCCCATTGACTGCGTCGGAAATTCATCGGACACGGAGGTCCAGTTTTTTCCCTCGTCCCTCGTCCGCCACACGCCTCCATCGGCCGCACCGATAAAAATCGTGTTCGGATTTTTTGGATTCACCGCAATTGCGGGGATACGACCGCCGATGTTGAAGGGTCCGATATTCCTCCACGTCTGCGCCGCCTGCAGCGTGCTGCCGCTGGATTTCGGCGTGAAGAGACGCATCGTATTCTGCGCGTACTCCCAGGCCCGCGCGCGCGCGCCGCGTGGAATCACGCCGCCCGGATACGTCAGCCGGTTGTGGAAAAACTCGCGCCGCGCCGCGGCGTTGCTGAGTCCGTGCGCCGCCTCCGCCGGCCCATCGCCGGGTTGTGCGATCATCGGATCCTGCGCGTGAAGCATCACACAGCAGCAGAAAAACACAACGGAAGAAGAGAGAGTACGGAGAGTCATGGGGGGCCTCGGTCGAATCGTGCGGACCGAAAGGTACACATTCGACGCGACGTTGGGTAGCCGCCGCCGCGGCGAACTCTCCCGCCCGACAAGAACGCGTTCGAGTACGCGTTCTACACACCTCTCCCGCAACCAACACAGACACTCCGATAAGGGCGACCGGCAGGTCGCCCGGTGCAGACGCGCGGCGGTCGTGTATATGCCCCGCGACGAGCGCTGCGCACTACTTGCTCAGCGTGAACGCTCCCGCGTTTGTGGTACTGCCGGGAGTCACGATGATAAGAGGTTTGGATGCGCTGCCTGCACTTGTGTCCTCCACACGAACGGTGTAGGCGGCAGGCGGAAGGAAGGCCAGCGTGAAGGCGCCGGTGGCGGGATCGACGGGCGACGATGTCACCGGGGCGTTCAATTCGTTGAGCGCTGTCGCAACAGTGGCTGTGCCGGGATTTGTCACAATGCCGGATATTGCACCCGTCAACGGCTTGGCAACAACACGGAGCGTGGGTTTCAGTGAATAACTGTTCGGATCGTTTTTTGGTCCGCGCACAACGATCGACTGTTCCGCGTCGAAGTCGATCACCATTTCGTACGTGGAGCCCGCCTCAATATCGAATGTGTGAATGAGCTTGAGCCCGGTCTGCGCACCGCTGGGCACCGTCAAGGGATACGTCTGCCCGTCAATAACAATGTTGGCGGTGTTGATGATGAGTCGTATCTGTGTGTAGTTCCCCGGACCGAGTTCGGCGTCACCGATCACGAGTGTTTTCCCGTTGTTCCATTCCAACAGATTGACGGTGATGGGCGTGCCGCGAACAACCACCCAGTTGCCGTCGACATGCGCGGCTATCTCGGAGAACGTGATGTTCACCTGCTGTGCGTTGGCCGGAGCATCGGTGAGATACACCTTCAGTCGACCTGTGGTGGCGGGCGTTGCGGGATCGTCGGAACAGCCGAACCAGGTCGCTGCGACGGTGAGTACAAAAACTGAAACGAGCATGCGTGAGATCATGGCGGAATTCCTTCAATATGGGCGATCGATGGTGCAGAGGATCGAGGACATGGGGAAATGTCACGTGTCAACGTCTCTTGTGCAAGGACCGTACCATCGCGGGTATGCAGAAAACGCAATGGTATCAACGCGTTTTCCGGCGCTATTTCCCACATTGTCCGAAATCACGCGCCCACTGTACGAATTTCAGGACGTGAAAACACGGCACTCCAGTGTGCGTAAAAGCAAAACCGGGAGCGATCACGCTCCCGGTTCCAATCGTATCCTCGATGTCCCGCCGGTGGCGGAACCGGTAGCAGTGTCCTAGTCGGTTTGCCCCACTTCCACGTGTGCGTGTACGATGCGCTCCACGGGATAATCCTCACTCATAAAGCGTCCGCCCCAGCGGAAGCGCTCGGTGTAGTAGCCCTCGCTGATGTGCGAGTACAACACGCCGCGTCCGGTGGACGAGTGCGCAAAGACGCCGTTGCCGAGGAAGATGCCCACATGGCCGATGCGGTTAGCGCGTTTGTTACGTCCGGTGAAAAACACCATGTCACCGAACTGGAGACTGTCGGTGTCGAAAATCGGCGTGAACCGTCCGGCCTGCACGCGGCTCGAGCCCGTGAAGGCGCGCTTCAGCGTGGCACTTACGACGGCGGACGTAAAGCCGGAACAATCGATGCCACGCTTCGACGAGCCGCCATACCGATAGCGGGTGCCGAGCCAGGTGTCGATGTTCTTGACGAGATCATAGCGGAGTCCCGGATCCGAAAACGGCGACCGTGTGTCGAAGTTGTCGGGAACCGGAACAAACGGCGAGGGCTGGCCTTTGGCCTTTGCTTCGTGAAGATCTGCAATCTCGGGCAGGTATTCGCGAAGCACAGTGAGCGCTTTCAGCTTGCTGACGCGTTTGTTCGCACGCACCTTTTTGAAACGGTGCTTCTTGTGTTTCCTCGTGTGTTTCTTGTGTGCAGAGGCCGACTTTTTTGAATGAACCGCCGGCTTGTTCTCGCCCCGGGCGGGACTGGCTGCTTGACCGTTCTGGATCAAAAGTCCAGACGCGATCAGGATCGCTGCCATGATCAGGAACTTGCGAAGGAACCTTGTCATAGAGTTCTCCATTGTGAATAAAATTGTCAATGAACCGAATCCGGTTAGACTCAGGATTTTTAAAGTACGGATTCAGGCGTCCCAAGTCAAGATGTTTTGACTGTTCGACATATAAGTCCATACAATGAACAGCTTACGGCCGGGTCGCCAGACCCGTTTCAGCCGATCCGCCTCATTCCGGACCCGCTTCTCCCGAATTATCACCCCTTCCAACCTCCCGCCCTTCCCCCTCCTCACCGGCGTTTCCTTCCCACGACTTTCTACCTTCCCTCTTTCCATCTTCCCACCTTCCACCTTCCCACCTTCTACTTTCTACTTTCTACTTTCCTCCCCCTCACCAGCGTTTCCTTCCCAATCCACAAATCCGCATCTTTATATCCCATTCATTCCACTCACCGGGTCGATCATGAAAAAGCTCCTCCTCCCTGTGTTTCTTGTCCTGACCGTTTTGTCGAACGGGCAGAATTATACCACATCGGTGTCCACCGGCCTCCGGCAATTTGTTTTCGAGCTGCGCCCGAACGCGCGCCTCGCCTATCCGCCGCCAAAGGATGACGTGCTCTCGGATTGGCAGACGATCCCATTCCCGTGGAAGTTTTATGGAAAAGATGTCACCGGCTTCTATATAAGCGACAACGGCTACATCACCTTCGACAACGCTGCCACCGTCAGTGTTCCCGCGAACACCACACTCCCGCTGGCCACCGCGCCGCGCAACGCGATTTTTGCGTTCTGGGAGGATCTGCACACGGAGGCGGGATTTTCGCAGTGGTCCAACGAAGTGCGCGTGCTGGACTGGGGCACGGCACCGAATCGTGTGCTGCTGATCATGTGGGCGGGTGTTGTGCCTCCGGGCGTCACGTTCTCGTCCAGCAATACGCTCGCGTTCGGTATCGCGCTCTTCGAGGGCGGCGACTTCGACGTGATCTTCGTCGGCGGCCGGTCGACTGTGCGAATGAACGCCACTGTCGGCGCGCAGAATGCGGACGGCACGGCCGGCGTGATGCTCGACGGCAGCCCGACCTTCGGATACCCCGCCGTCACCGCCGACCCCAATGACGATATCAGCTACGCCTTTTCATACTCGAACAGCGCAACGGATCTTGCGCTCGACCAACACTTCCTGCAGCCGACAGTCAAGGCCTCAACCCCTGTCAGCATCAAGGGCGTGGTGAAAAACACAGGCACGCAGACGGTGGGCTCCTATGATCTGTCCTGGAGTGTCGATGGTGCTGCGCCGCAGACCGAAACCATCAGCGGCCTGTCTCTCGAGAGTAATCGCACCGCGACGTTTACGCACACGGTCCCTTGGACCCCCTCCGAAGCGGGACGGCTCTACCAAATCCGGATGTGGATCTCGAACGTCAATGGCGGCGCGGCGGATCTCAACCAGGCCAACGATACACTTTCCGCCTCCGTGTTCACCGTGCTCGGCAGAAGCGGTACAAAACGTGTGCTTGTGGAGGAGTTTACGGGCGCCTGGTGCGGATGGTGCCCCGACGGCGGATTGCAGATGGCCACCATCGAGGCGCAGATTCCCGAGGCGGTGTTGATGGCCATCCATGCGGGCGGCACCGATTCGATGATTGTGGACGAAGGGGCAGCGCTGTCGTCGTTTTTCAAACCCTCGTATCCGCAGGCGATGATCGACCGCACGATGTTTCCGGGTCAGACGACGGTGCCGATCAACCGTTCGAACTCCGCCTGGCTGAATCGTGCGCTGCAGCAGGCGCAGCTCGAAACGCCGGTGGATATTGTGGTCACGCCATCGTACGACAATACGACGCGGCTGCTCACCGCGAAGGTGCGCGTGAATTTCATCGATTATCTGCCGCCCGATCCGTACCGCCTGAATGTGGTGGTGGTGGAGGATCGTGTGACCGGGGCGGGACGCGGCTACGATCAGTCCAACTACTACTCCGGCAACGCAAGCTACCCGAATCACCCCTATTACGGAGAATCGAATCCGATTCTCGGTTTTGTACACCGGCATGTGCCGCGCGCTTTTCTCACCGGCACCTGGGGCGAGGATCTTCCCACATCCGTGCCCGCCGGAGACTATCACGAACGCCTGTTCTCCTTCACGCTGCCCGAACATGTGAAGACGGGCGATGTCGAAATTGTGGCCTTTGTGACACGGCACGGCGTCGACCTGCCGCAGCGGAGCGTCGTAAACGCGGGACACGCGCCGCTTATGCCGGCCGATGTCGAAACCATCATCCCCGCGCGCCTCAACATCGGAGCACCGTATCCGAATCCGGCGGCGTCGAGCGCGGTTCTCCGCGTCGAACTGCCCGCGTCCGAATCGCTTCGCGTCGACGTTGTTGATGCGCTTGGCCGCGTGGTGCTGACCGCCTGCGATGCGCGTTTCTCCGCGGGTGGACATGTCATCACCGTCCCGGTGCACACGCTGGCACCCGGCTCGTATCAGCTCCGTGCAACGGCGGGCGGTACCATCGCCGCGCGGACGCTGCTTATCACAGGACGATGACGGGATCGCCATCCCTCCTGCTTGTCCTTGTTGCCTACGGAGGCGACACGCGCGCGCGCAACACCGCGCTCGAGCTGCTCGCACACGCCGAAGCCGACGGTCTCGAGGCGCGGGCGGTGGTGGTGGACAACTTCGAGCGGTATTCTCATGACGACAAACAACGCATCCGGGCGGAGTGGATCGCGGCGCCCGCGTCTGCACTTTGTGTGGATCTGATCCCCGGAGCAACGCCGCCCGCCATCCCACCCGACGCGCGTTTTTCCTACTATTTCACCAACGAGAATCTCGGCTACGCTCGCGGCAATAATCTCGGATTCCGCCTCGGCGGCGGCGCAGCCGTGCCCTACCTCCTCATCGCCACACCGGATGTCCATCTTGAAACCCGCGGCGGCTTGCGACGGCTCGTCGAAACGCTCGATGCGCATCCCGAGGCGGGCTGCGTCGGTCCACGCGTGCTCGACAGCCGCGGCGTGCCGCAGGGTCCGTACCGCTTTCAGGGAGCGGGGCGGCGCTACGGTTCTTTGCTCTGGGCGCCTCTCACCTATATACGCCGGCGCCGATATTTTGCGGATGAAATCATGCACGGGATCGAACACGGTCCCGTGTACCGGATCATGGGCTGTTGTATGCTTTTCCGATCCGTCGATTTTGCCGGTGTCGGAGGATTCGACGCGGGCACCTTCCTGTACGCGGAAGAGGCCATCATGGCCGAGCGCCTCAGGTCGCAGAAAAAATCCGTGTACTTCGATGCAGCCGTTGTTGTGCGTCACGAGGCGGGTGAAACAATCTCAACGCTTCACGACAATGCGCGCCGCCTGCGCATGCGTTTTGAGAGCGACATGTACTATTACCGCACGTATCGACGGGCCGGACCTCTCTCACGCGCCTGGGCGCGTCTGGGTCTTTTTGTTTTCCTCCGTATCTGGACGCCCCTCGCGCGTCACCTGAGAACGCAGGTGTAGTCAGCTCGCCTCTTCCACCTTCTCTTTTCCCTCTTCCCTCTTCTCACTTCGTGCTTCCTCCTCGCCGAAGATCACGTCCTTGTATCTCTGAAACAGGAACGACACGAGCAGCAGAATCAGACCGAGGGCCGCGAACGAGATGATACGGTAGAGTGTCTCGAGATAGGATAGATCGTAGATGAAGATCTTGAGTATGGAGATGCCGAAGAGGACAAACGCGACCACACGCATCACGCGCCGGCCTCGGAGCAGTCCGAACGTCATGAGCACAATCGAAAAGAACAGCCACACGCCCGAGAGCGAAAGCTGCTTCTCGTTCCCCAGTTGCTCGATCATCCGTGTCACCTCCGCGCCGGGACCCTGCGCCGCCAGCGTGAAAAGCCGGAGTTCAAAGAAGTCGCGCACTTCGGCCGTGATAAGTGTGAGGAGCAGCAGCACAAAAACAACGCGCAGACTGGTGTGTGTCTGTTCGATCCAGCGCGCACGATCGGCGGCGGGAAGCAGACGCGGCAGTGCCGCGACAGCCAGGAGCACCACGAGCATGGCTGCGAGCCGGGGATTAAAGAGCGGTGTGTGCCAGGAAACAGGATCGTAGGCGATGCCGCGGGTGAATGCAATACACAGCGACAGAACCATCGCGATGAGACCCGCATGAAGAAGCTGCGGTGCTCGCGCGTACCGCGCGGCCGCGGCGTAGAGCACTGCCAGTACCGCCCACAGCGCTGCGATGCTCACCGTGAGCTGGTAGGCAATGCCCTGTATCATCGCCCACTCCCTCGCTTCCATGTAGGAACGGAAGAGATCCGACAGTTCGGAAGTGAGCAGTAGAAATACCACCAGACTGAAGCCGTAGAGCATGGCCGGAGCCGCATGGCGCGACGCCTTCTCGGGCGACTGTCTCCAGCCGAGATACGAGAGGCAGAGTGCTGCCGCCAGCGCGGTGAAGGCCATGGTCCGCTCGTTGATAAGGAACGTGTACTTCGGCATATCGGTCCAGATCATGCTGCCATTTGTGCCGAGCAGAGTGAAGAACGCAACCGCGTATAGCGCGAGTCCGCCCACCCACAGGTGGCGCCGCTGAAAGCGCAGACCTATCCATGTCAAAGCCCATGCCTCGACAGACCATGCGGTGATGAGGCGGAACGAATCGAACTGTGTTCCCGTCGCGAGGACGATAAACGCTGCGCCCGTGACGAGGATGCGCGCATGTGTGTCCGCCTGTTCCGGCACCCTCTCGCGCACCGCAAAAAACGCGGCGAGATAACAGAGTCCCGCCAGAAGTAATGCAAGACCGCTCCATGCATCATACGTGGTGCTTGTCAGTGTATGAAGCAGGGCCGCAAAGAATCCGGCGTTGGTTGCAGCGATGAAATGCCGAATGGGCGTGTCCTTTGTAGGCGGACGTGTTGCGGTGACGGTTTCCATGACAAAGAACAGTCCCCAGAACAGCACGAGGAAAAACAGTGTCGCTCCGAAGTCCGGATGTGTGTAATACGTGTCGTACCACGCGATGTAGGTCAGATATGTCGCGAGCAGCGAAATCGGCTCGAGCACGATCCACGCGTCCTTGCGCAGCAGCACGGCTATGACACCCGCGTTGAGGAGCGCGATGTAGGTGAAGAGCCCCACTTCGTTGGCAACACCCGTGTTCAGCATCACCGGTGTCAGGAAGCCGCCCGCGAGTCCGAGCAGCGAGACGGCCAGCGAATCGTAGTGTACGGCCAGATACAATGTCAGCGCTGTGACGAGCGACATGAGCACGAAGGCGCCGATTTGCGGAACGAGATGATAGAAGTTGAAGGATGCGTACACCGAGAGGTAGAGAATCGCTATACCCGATCCGAGCAGTCCCTGCGCAAACACCTGGTACCCGCGTTTCTCGAAGCGCCAGCCTGCGGCGAGCAGGCCGAGTCCGGCCGCACCACCCAGCAGTACACGCACGGTTTCCGATATCCAGTTCCGGTCGAAAGCGTAGTTGAGGAAGAATCCCACCGCGATAATAAGGGCCACCGCGCCGATGCGGTTCAGCCAGCGACCGCCTATCAGCGACTCCCACTCGGCCTTGGTTTTTGCAGGAGCGGGCGCGGCTTTGGGCGGACGGGTCGGCAGCGGCGCCTTGTCGACGCGGGGCGGAGGCCGCAATCCGGCCGGCGCTGTTGGCGGCGCGCCCTCTGGTGTTGCCGCAGGCGTTGTCGACGGCGATTCTGCCGGGACTGCCGGCTGCGCCGCTGCCGTCGAAACCGCCTCGCTGCGTGTTGCGTCAACGGAGATCGTCGGAGATGCCGTTGTCCCGGCGGCCGCTGCCGTGGCGGACGCGGGAATATCAGACACCACCATCTTTTTCTCTGTCGCGGCGGGCGCAGCACTGCCTGCGCTTCCGGCCTGCAACGCGTCAAGCCGGGCACGCAGCTCGTCCAGGCGTGTTTCTGCGTGTTTCATGCGTGTGCCGACCTGACTGACCTTGACGATGAGTATGATCAGCACGACCAACGGGCTCAGCAATAACAGGCCGAGCAGAAACGCAATGGCGATGTCATCCATGGGAAAACAGATCCGGCATATGGGGAAACGTGTGCGCCAACCTACGGCGATAAACGGCCAAATCAAACTGCGTGCGCCTGAGCGGTGCAAACACGCGCCGGATTCCCGCGTATTCCGCCCAATTTCGCCATACACAATTATATTTTCGCAAAACGTTGAAATACCTTGTTTCCCGGTGGGAATAAGTGCACTATGTGATGCTGGGTGTTCACGGTGAACACTCGCACCCGCATTTTTAGACCAAAGGACTCAATGAACATCTACGTTGGCAATCTGTCACGCGATCTCACCGAAGCCGCACTGCGTTCCGCTTTTGAGGAATACGGTACGGTGGACTCTGCCGCCATCATCAAAGACCGTATAAGCGGCGAATCCAAAGGCTTCGGCTTTGTCGAGATGCATGACGGAAGCCAGGCCAGGGCGGCGATCTCGAACCTTCACGGGAAGACGCTCCAGGGCCGCACCATGACGGTGAACGAAGCGCGTCCCCGCGCATAACGTTTTCTCGGCTTCAAGGGGCGCACCCTTCGCAGATTGCGCGCGCTCCTCGCTCTCTTTCCACTCGGGCCGGCCATCACTACCGTGATGTGCCGGCCCGGTGCATTGTACGGCTTTCCTCTCCCGCGCATTTTGGTGGAAGGTTCTTTTTTCGAATTCCGGTACATTTGCCTCTTGCATGGTACCATCCCTATTATCGGGCGGCCGAATCCTTCAACACCGCGCATCCGAAGCGGTCCCGCAATCGCGCAAAGGACCACGCCGCCGATTCGATGAACTATGATTCTTGACATCCTGATAACCATTCTGCTCGTCTCCGCAAACGGCTTCTTTGTTGCGGCCGAGTTTGCCATTGTCAAGGTCCGGAATTCGCAGCTCGAGGTGAAGGCGCAAACGGGCAATCGTTTCGCCGTCCTGGGGAAACACATCGTCTCGCATCTCGACGGGTATCTGGCCGCCACACAGCTCGGCATCACGCTGGCGAGTCTCGGCCTGGGATGGATCGGCGAGTCGGTTGTCTCGAACATCATTCTCGATCTCATGGGTCTCGTGGGAATGACGATTCACCCCGACACCGCGCACGCCATCGCGTTGCCGTTCGCCTTTTTTACAATCACGGTGCTGCATATCGTCTTTGGTGAACTCGCTCCAAAATCCATCGCGATCCAACGGTCCGAAATGACGACGCTCGCCGTGGTCTATCCCCTGCACTTCTTCTATGTGCTGTTCCGTCCCTTGATTTGGCTGCTCAACGGCCTCGCAAATGTGCTGCTCGGCGTCTTCGGCATCAGGCCTCTGCACGGATCCGAAGTGCACAGCAGCGACGAATTGAAATTCCTCGTGCAGCAGGGCAACGAGAGCGGCATGATCGAATCGGAAAACTACACGATCATCCGCAATGCGTTTGATTTCTCCGAACGGACGGTCAGGCAGATCATGATTCCCCGTTCGCGCGTGGTGGCCATCGACCTCAACAGTTTCGACGAGGCCTCGCTCGAATCGGTGATCGCGGAGCGCTACTCGCGCATCCCGTGTTACGAGGGCAATCACGACAATATCGTCGGAGTGATGCACCTGAAGGATCTGCTCATCTTTCTGCGCACGGATCCCTTCACCGATATCCGCGAGGTTGTGCGGCCGGTGATGTTTGTACCCGAAACAAAACGGATCGGGGAATTGCTGAAGGATTTCCAGGTGAAACGTGAACAGCTCGCAGTGGTGGTGAGCGAATTCGGCGGCACACAGGGCATCATCACCATGGAAGACATCCTCGAGGAAATCGTCGGCGAAATTCAGGATGAACACGATTTCGAATCGAAGGCGGTTGAGCGCATCGACGAGAAGACGTTCACGATTCACGCCTCGACGTCGCTTAACGACCTGAACAAGGAACTGCCCCATCCTCTCCTCAAGGAAGGCCAGTACGAATCGCTGGCGGGATATCTCCTGCACAAACTCGGCCGCGTCCCCATGACAAACGACACGGTGGTAGCCGACGGGTACACGTTCACCATCACGAAGATGAACCGCAGCGCCATCATTCTCGTGCGCGTTGTCAGTCAGCACGACGATGCGGAGTCCGGCAGCGACGACGACGAATAGACGAACATCTCCCTCACGGCTGCAGCTCCCTCACGGCATACCTGAACATCGCACGGACGCAACGACACGGCCCTGTCGCTCGATGAATCCCTCACATTGATCGTACGCGGTTCCGCAGCGCACATTTGCCTTTGTCCCTCCGAGCGCGTACGTTCGTTCTGCGTTCTTGTTCTTTTCCATCGCCGCCATGGTTCCCCCCGCCGGGGGATGAAACCGGGAATGCCGTGAAAATCGGCAACTGCCCCGCAACTGTAAGCAGTAGAGAGGCAGCGCACATGCCACTGGGTCGCACCGGGAAGGCGCGCTGCCACGCGAGTCGCTGCAAGTCAGGAGACCTGCCATGGCGCTTCACACAGGGCCTTCGCGGGTGAGGACTGGTGAGACCGATCTGCACATGTGTGCACGATTAGTCGTCCCCACCCCCGTCGCATTGTATGCGCGGGGATTTTTGTTGCCGCTTCCCCGAGCGATGGCCCGCATACACAGCCAATGCTCCGTCGCTTCGCCATATTCATGTTCCTCTGCCTCGCGCTGGGCCCGTCGGTCCTCGCGGGAGGACCGGACGACTCGCTCCTGTTTTTCCTGGGACGGGAAGTGGTGGTCACGGCCACGCGTCTCCCGCTCGCGGCGGCCGGCGCACCTTCGGCCGTCGAACGCTACGACCGCGCGGAGATGAACGCGCTGCCGGCAACGACCCTCGCCGATGTGCTGGAATCCACACCGGGCGCCCAGTTGCGCTCCTACGGGAACGGGCTCCGGATGCTCTCTTTCCGCGGACTCGGACCGGAGTACACCGTGGTGTATTACAATGGCGTGCGGCTGAACGACGCGCAGAACGGCACGGTGGACTTGGGCCGCCTTCCACTTCTTGGCCTGGACCGGCTCGAGGTGGCTGCCGGCGGATACGGCGCGTTGTACGGATCCGATGCGCTGGGCGGTGTGGTGAACATCAGCAGCGGCTCCGCCGCCGCGCCGCGCGTCTCGCTGCGCGCGGGCGGAGGATCCTTCGGGTGGACCGCCGCATCCCTGAGCGGCCGCACCGATATCGGCCCGCTGCGTCTCGCACTTGCGGGCAGCGCCGAGCATGCGCGCAATAACTTCCCCTTCACTTCAGCGCACGAACCCGCGGGCGAGTTCACACGCGCGAATGCCGACTATACGCGCCGCCTGTTGACCGCCGATGCCGACTACGTCGCGCCCTCCGCGCGTCTCTCGCTCCATGCGCGGGTAAGCGACAACGACGCCGGCGCCCCGGGCGCCTTCCTCACCACCACGCCCGCGCAGGCACGGCAGCGGGACCTCGACGCTTCGGTGACACTGCAGGCCGCGTTCGAGATGTCACAGGAAACGGTCATCCGTTTTGCGCCCGGTTTCACCCGCAATTCGCAGCACTACGTCGATCCCGCGGTGCAATTCGGCGGCCGCGCAATCGACAGCAAATACGAGAACACCGCCACATCACTTTCTGCGTCGGTACAGCACGAAAGCGGACCGTCGCTCCGTTTCCTCGCGGGCTTCGATCTTGTGGCCGCGCAGCTTCGATCCCTTGATGTGCGCGGAGTGCCTTCACGCAGCGCCGCCGGAGCTTTTGCGAGCGCCGAGGTCCTGCTGCCCTCCCTGCCTTCGCTGCGGCTGTTCCCTTCACTCCGGTACGACGTTCTTGCCGACTCTCCGGGTCCGCGCCGCCTCTCCGTATGGTCGCCCGGTCTCGGCGCCAATCTCGCGCTCGACGGCGAGCGGCTTTTTCTGCGCGCACGTTACTCGCGCGGCTTCCGCGCCCCGACCTTTAATCAGCGGTATTGGCTGCAGGGCGGCAATCCCGATCTGCGCCCCGAATTTTCTGCGGCCTACGATGCAGGCCTCGGGGCCTCCGTGCTGGACCGCGTGCTGCATGTCGAGGCGTCCTATTTCCTGCACGACATCACCGACAAAATCGTCTGGATGCCGGGTGCCGGTGTGTTCTGGTCGCCGAAGAACATACAGCACGTGCTCTCGCGTGGATTCGAGCTGCGCATGCACGGCATGGTTCCCGGCGGGCTCTTCCGATATCGCGCGCATGCGCAGATCCTCTCGACAAAAAAGATGAACCGGTCCTTTATCGGTGATGCGACCGAAGGCCGCGAGCTTCCCTACACGCCCGCGTATTCGGGCGGTGCGGCGTTCGAAGGTGCTTTCGGCGGCCTGGGTCTCGCAGTGACGCTGCATGTGGTTGGTCCGCGCTACACGCTCGAAACCAACGCCCCGGAATCGCGCCTCGAATCCACCGCCACGCTGGACGCGGCGGCATCGTATGCGTTTACACTCTCCCCTGCGCGCCTCATTGTCAAGACCGAGGTGCTGAACCTGCTCGACGCGCAGTACCAGTTGGTTGCCTTCTATCCCATGCCACCGCGCGCCTTCCGTCTCACACTTTCACTGGATATTCCATGATACGATTCTTCGGATCCCCGCTACTCCGTGTTTTGCCTTCACTGCTTCTTTCGCTGTTGATCCTCGGCTGCTCCGACGACGAAAGCACGGCGCCGCCGCAGCCGGACGTGAAGGTGAAAGGCGTACTCGTGCTCAATGAGGGAAACTTTCAGCGCGGGAACGCCTCGCTGAGTCTGTTCAATCCCGATTCCGGCACGGTGCGGAACGATTATTTCAAGGCGCTTACCGGGAAGGACCTCGGAGACACGGGCAATTCGCTCACGGTACACAACGGCATGTTGTATCTGGTGGTGAACGGATCCAACAAGGTCGAAGTGCTGAATCTCAACACCGGAGCGCTGGCCAAAACCATCACCTCGCCGCTCGTGGCGAGTCCTCGCCACATCGTGTTGGGAAACGACGGCTGGGGGTACATCACGAACCTGTACAGCAACAGCGTTTCGCTGTACGACATGGTGTCGAACCTTGTGGTGCGCAACATCGGTGTGGGGAAAAATCCGGAGGGGATGCTGCTGCACGGCAACCGCCTTTTTGTCGCGAATAGCGGTTTTGGCGCCGACAACACCGTGTCGGTGGTAGCGCTGCCATCCGACTCGATCCGGGCGGTTATTCCCGTGGGCGACTATCCCGTCCATATTGCACGGCTGGGCGCGGCCACCGCGGTGGTGCTGTGCACGGGTGCGTACAACGACTTCAACGATCCAAATGACGACACGCCCGGGAAGCTCTTTTTTCTCGACCTGGAACGTATGAGTGTCACCGACAGTGTGACGCTCGGCGGGCACCCGCAGCGCATCGCCCTCGACGACGCGGGGTATCTCTACACCGTTCAAAGTGCGGGCATCCAGCGTGTGAATCTCGCCACGAAAGCGGTGACCGATGCCTTCATTCCCGGCACGTTCTACTCGCTTGCCTTCGATGCCCGGCGCCGCGTCCTCTACGCGACCGATCCTCTCGATTTTGTGCAGCCGGGCAAGCTGCTCGTGTACGACCTGAGCGGCAGCAAAAAATCGGAGCATGCTGTCGGAATCATTCCCGGCCACATCGTGATCGTGGATTGACATGGCGTTGTGATTCCGCCCGCCTATCCATATCACCCGGAACCGATTCCCTCGCGCGACTTCATGCCGTGTGCGGCTCGCCCGGATACATCCGTGACACGATTCCGTGCCTGGTTCTCCTGCTTCATCTCACTCGCCTTCCTTCTCACAATGATCCCAGCGTCCGAAGCCCAAACCGACTCGTCCGCCTCCGTGCCGCTGGAGGAGGAGATCGTATTTTCCGCGGATGGTGTGACTCTTGCGGGCACGATCACGCTGCCCGGAACAGGCACTCCGCGTTGCGCCTGTGTGATGCTCACCGGAAGCGGAGCACAGTCCCGCGACAATACGATAGGCGGCTTCGCGACCTTCCGTGTGCTTGCGCACGCACTGGCGCTCGACGGCATTGCGACACTCCGCTTGGATGACCGCGGCGTGGGGGGCTCGCAGGGAAAAATGAGTGATGCGACTCTCGAGACGTTTGCCTCGGACGCGCTCGTGGCGCGGTCGCTGCTCGCCGCGCGTTTCCCCGGTGTGCCGACCGGCATACTCGGACACAGTGAAGGCGGCGCGGTGGCGCTGCTCGCGGCAGCCCGCGATCCGGGTGTGCCGTTTCTGATTCTGCTGGCCGGACCGATAGCGCCCGTCCGGGAAAATGTCCTCGCGCAGACCGAGTTGATTCACCGTGCAAACGGTCTGCCAGAAACACAGATTGCACGCGAAGTGTCCCTGCTTCGGCGCATTTTCGAAACGCTCGCCGCCGGCCTGCCCTTTGAAGTCGTGCGGCCGGATTTCCGTGTGAAGGCGGCCGCGGATATCGCCGAAATGCCCGCCGCAATGAGGCGCGCCCTCACCGATGTTGATGCACATGCCGATCTGTTGTTCACGCAACAGAAGTCCATGATGGACACGCCCTGGTTCCGCTCGCTCGCGGCCTTTGATCCCTCGCGCCTGCTCCCGTTGGTATCGTGCCCTCTCCTCGCGCTCTTCGGCGACCGCGATCTGCAGGTGCCCGCCGTTCTCAACGCGCCGCTGCTCACCCATGCCGCCGCCCTCTGCGCGGATTCCCGCACCTCGGTGCGCACGCTGCCCTCTGCCAACCACCTCTTCCAGCGGGCGCGCAGCGGCGCACCGTCAGAATATCGGACTCTGAAATCCGAATTTGTGGACGGTCTGAGCGGGGAGCTTGTCCGCTGGCTCGATCAATTCATCACGCCCGCCGACTGACTGCGACAATCCGTACGTGGTCACGCGGATATCGCGCGGCGCGGATTTTTTCCCGGAATGGTCAATCGTGTATGTGACAGACGTTCGGCGGGCGCATGCCGTCGATGGGTGTGAGGACGCGGTGAGGGCAGTCCTCCACCGCAAGTTCTCCGCTATCGACGCACAGATCGATGTAGGAGATTGTTGACGGTTTCCGGAATTGTGTCGCTGTGCCGTAGCGGCTCTGTTTCTGCAGTTCGGCCATGAAGCGTGCCCAGACCGGCGCACAGGCGCTGCCGCCATACCTGTATTCGCCTGTCAGAACTCGCGCGGGGTTGTCGAAACCGATCCATACAGCAGTGCTGAGCACGGGAGTGTACCCGACAAACCACGCATCAGCCGAACGCTGCGTTGTGCCGGTTTTGCCGGCGGCGGGTCCGCGATACTGCGCCCGTATCGAGGAGGCGGTCCCGCTGTCGACGGCGGCTTCCAGCGCATCGGTCACCAGAAATGCCGTAGCCGAATCGAGTACCATGGCGGTGTCCGGTTTTGCCGAGTAGAGGAGGCGTCCGTTTTTGTCGCTGATCGAGACCACGGCGTACGGTCGCGCGCGTGTTCCGAAGGATGCGAAGGTGGCCATCGACGCGGCCATTTCCAGAGGCGACACCTCGGCTGTGCCAAGCGCGATGGATGGATATTGGTGCAGTGTCGAGGTGATGCCGCAGCGTTGCGCAAACGCGGCCACCGCGGCTGGTGTCGTGAGTTCCGTCGCCGCGCGCGCCGCCACGAGATTCAACGAACGGCGCACGGCGTAGCGCAGCGGTACAACGGCGCCTGTGTATGTACCGTCGTCGTTTTCGGGTCGCCATTCCCACGCCGTTCCGCTGTCGGTCACGACGGGGGCGTCGAGAATGGGTGTCGCAAGTGTATGGCCGGCTTCGAGCACCGCGCCGTACAGAAAGGGTTTGAAGGAAGAGCCCGGCTGCCGGCGGATCTGTGCGGCACGATTGAGTCCGGCCGGATTCGCCGTCGGATTACCGCCGATCATCACACGAATCGCCCCTGTGGCCGCCTCGACGCTCGCGATACCGGCCTGCGCCTCGCGCATGGCCTTCGGGAATTGGTCCCATTGTGCCGCAAGTGCGCGCTCTGCTGCCTGCTGCGCCATGAAATCGATTGTGCTGGTGATACGGTAATCTTCGCTCTGCAACGAGCGTCCCATCGACGCGAGAATGTCCGCCGCCTCGCGCCGGATAAATTCGACGGCCTGACGACCCCGATTGTCGCGCAGAGCGAGACCGAGCGGGGTGCGCCGCACCCGCTCGTATTCGGACGCAGTCAGTTTCTGCGTCTCGACGAGATTGTGTAACACCTCGTTGCGTCGTCGTAACGCCTTGTCCGCATGGCGCGACGGATCGTATGCCGAGGGCGCCTGAAGCAAGCCCACGATCATGGCGCTCTCGCTCAGTGTGAGCTTGTCGGGGGCCTTCCCGAAGTACTCGTGCGCGGCGGCCCAGATCCCGTGTGCCCCGCGGCCGAAGTACACGGTGTTGAGGTACAGGACGAGTATCTGCTGCTTCGAATATTTCTTCTCGATATCACGCGCGAGGTCGATCTCGGCGAGTTTCCTCGACAGCGTTTTCTCCTTCGTCAAAAAGAGATTCCGCGCGAGCTGCATGGTGATCGTGCTCCCGCCTTGCGTCTTCCCGGTGAGCGTGTTGAGGATCGCGCGGCCGAGGCCCGACAGCGACACGCCGTCGTGTTCGTAGAAATCCCGGTCTTCTGTCGCGATCAACGCGTCGACCACGTGCCGTGAGACATGCGCGAGCGACAGAACTTCCACGCGGTGCTCTTCGCCGATGTACCCGAGCACCTGCCCGTCCGCGCTGAATATACAGGGCGAGTACTTCAACACGATGGGCGGCAGCGCCTGCGCGGAGGCATCGATACTGCTCAACAGCAGAACGAGTAACACATAACCCTGTATTCCAAAACCGCGACGCATAGTACATGCCAATCTACACGCATCCGCGCACGGGCGCAACGTCTCGCCGCGGTCGTATCACTCCGACCACACCTTTCCACCCTCGAAAATGTGTATGGACTTGTATACGTCCAACATCATTGCGACCCTCCCATGCAACTCGTATTTTTCATATTCGATTTTGGGCGCTACTGACCTCTGATCGTGGGACAACCTATGCGTACTTCCTCCACACTCCGTGATGGCTTTGTGTTTGTGCTTCTCCTCTCGGGAATGCTTGTGGCGCAGCAGCGCCCGGATCCGGAACATCCTGTGATGTCGGTGTACTCCCCGTTTGCAAGCATGGTCGACGCGTTGCAGGCGGATCCGCAGCAACCTACGGAGATGCATCATATCTGCCCGATCTACCAGTACTTCGATACCACCGCAACACGAATCACCTTCCAGCAAAATGTTCCCACATCGCGCTTTGCGTTCAGATACACCCCGCCGGGCGTCAGCACGGTGGCTCCTCCTTGCACGGTGTGGACGGTCTATGCGGAGTTCACGCTGAATGGCGCAAGTTCCTCGGCCCGTGATACGATTCAGTTTTTCATCAAGGAAGTGTCCGCTCCGTATAACCAGCTCTATACAACGTACATCCTGGCCCGGCCTGGAGTGAACAACGGCTATATCGAAATCGACCCGCCCCCGGTCTCACCTTCGGACCCCAAACCGATCATGCAGCAGCCGAAACGCGACCTGTACATCGGCTATTACATCCGGGGTGATGCAACACATACGGTCGACTGGACTTTTGCGACACCCTCGAATTTTACCTCCCCGGTTCGCTCTGTTGCGTTTACATCGAACACCGCGTTTACGGCGGCTTCCAATGTTGTCGGACAATCCGTCGACTGGATCGCGAGCGCGCGTGTCTGTTGCAACTTCAACGCGCCGGTGGAACTTTCGGTGTTTCGCGGTGAACGTGTCGGCGGCAAGGTCGATCTTGCTTGGAAAACCGAGGCCGAAACGAACAACTTCGGTTTCGAGGTGCAACGCGCCTGGTCGGCCGACGGTCCCTGGGAAACACGCGGGACGGTGGCAGGACACGGCACGACCATGCAGCCGCGCTGGTATTCGTTTTCCGACAAACTCCTCGATTCCGATATTCCCGCCGGCGCAGAATCGGCGCTGTACCGGCTCCGGCAAACCGACTTCGACGGCACT